>CAIQDO010000068.1 GCA_903870555.1 uncultured Caulobacteraceae bacterium | reverse complement strand
GGGCGATCGACTCCGGGGCCAAGTCGCTGGTGATCTTCGAGGGGCGGGACGGGTCGGGCAAGGACGGGACCATCGCCCGAATCACCCAGCATCTGGCCCCTCGCAATACGCGCGTGGTGTCCCTGCCCAAGCCCAGCGACCGGGAGCGGTCGGAATGGTTCTTTCAGCGCTATGTCCGCCGCCTGCCCGCGGCGGGGGAGATCGTGATCTTCAACCGCTCCTGGTACAATCGGGGCGGGGTCGAGCCGGTGATGGGGTTCTGCACGGCGCAGGAACACGAGCTGTTTCTGCGCGACGCGCCCGCCTTCGAGCGGATGCTGCAGGAATCCGACGTCCGCCTGGTGAAGTTCTGGCTCGACATCTCCAAGGACGAACAGGCCAAGCGCCTGCAGTCGCGGCGGGACGATCCGCTCAAGCAGCTCAAGATCAGCGACCTGGACAAGGCGGCGCAGAGGAAATGGAAGGCCTATTCGGCGGCCCGCGACGAGATGCTCAGCCTCACCCACTCGGCGATCGCGCCCTGGACTTGCGTCCGGGCCGATCACAAGAAGGTCGCGCGGTTGAACGTCATCCGCCACCTCCTCCAGGCCCTGGCCTGCGACGAAATCCGCGTCGAGGTGGCCCTCCCCGACCCGGAGGTCCTGTTTTCCTTTGACGAATCCGCCCTGACCGACGGTCGCCTCGCCCGTTAGGGCGGGAAGTCCGCGAGTGGGGGGCGTCGCTCGGAGGATCGGTTGGCGTCGCCCGCCAGGGCTTCCGCCCCGGCGGGCGGTGCTCTAACGGTCGACGAAAGGGGAAAGACGCATGGACGCCAACCTGATCGAACGGGCGCTGGAGATCGCGGGCGAGCGGGAGGGCGACCTGACGCAAAAGGTCTACGCCCGCCTCTTCGCGGCCCGGCCCGAAATGGAGGCCCTGTTCGTGCGTGACACCAACGGCTCGGTGCGCGGCGAAATGCTCACCCGGGTGTTTGAGATGATTCTCGATTTCATTGATCGGCGCGCCTACGCCGCCCAGATGATCCAGTGCGAGGTTATCACCCACGACGGCTACGGCGTGCCGCCGGAGATTTTCGGCCTGTTCTTCGGGGTTGTGGCCGACACGCTTCGAGACGTGGTCGGCGCCGACTGGACATCGGCGATGGACGCCTCCTGGCGAGAGATGCTGGCGCAGATGGACTGGTACGCGACCCATCCAACCCAGAGCCTGGCGGCGCAAGATCTTGCCTTCCAGACCTGAGGTCGGACTGTCGGCAAGGCAGGCCCGTCTTGCCGCCGTTTCGGCGCAGGGGTTTCTCGATCCGGCGCGGGTCCGGGCGACCGAGCCAGGATCCCGAGGGCTTAGGCGGCTCGTCGACGATCTCGGCGTGGTGCAACTCGATTCCGTCAACGTTCTGACCCGTAGCCACTATCTACCGGCCTTTTCCCGCCTGGGGTCATATCGACGCGAACACCTTGAGGATCTGGCCTGGGGCGCCAAGCCGTCGCTGTTTGAGTACTGGGGACACGAGGCGTCGCTGATGCCCCTGGCGCTCCAACCTCTGATGCGATGGCGGATGGCCCGGGCGCGCGAGGGGGAGACCTGGACGGGTCTCGCCCGCTTCGGCCGGGAGCGGTCGGACTTCATCACCGCCGTTCGCCGCCGAATCGAGACCGAAGGTCCCCTGACCGGCGGCGATTTCGCGTCGGGGCCACGGGTGGCGGGGTGGTGGAATTGGAGCGACGGCAAGCGCGCCCTGGAGTGGCTGTTCTGGGCGGGCGAAGTGACCACCCGGACCCGACGCGGTTTCGAGCGCGTCTATGACCTCACAGAACGGGTGATTCCCAAGGCCATTCTGGACCTCCCCACGCCCACGGAAGCGGAGGCCCATCGCGCCTTGCTGCGGATGGCGTCGCGAGCCCTGGGCGTGGCGACGGCGGGAGACCTGCGGGACTACTATCGACTGCCCGCGCGAGGGATGGCCGAACGCCTGGCGGAGCTCGTGGAGGCCGGAGACCTTGTCCCGGCCAAGGTGGAAGGCTGGCGACAGCCGGCCTACCTTCATCCGGACGCCGGACGTCCACGCCGGTCGCCCGCCGCGGCCCTGCTGTCGCCGTTCGACAACCTGATCTGGCGTCGGGAGCGGGCGGAACGGCTGTTCGGCGTCCGCATCCGCCTGGAAATCTACACCCCATCTCACCGCCGCGAGCACGGCTACTACGTCCTGCCGTTCCTGCTGGGCGACGCTATCGTCGCCCGAGTGGACCTCAAGGCGGACCGAAAGGCAGGGCGCCTGCGGGTTCTGGCGGCCCATGTGGAACCGGACGCGGCGGTCGAAGCGACATGCGAAGCGCTGGCGGCGCGACTGTCGGACATGGCGCGCTGGCTATCCCTCGGCGACGTCGTCGTCAGCGACAACGGCGGCCTGGCGGCGAGTCTGTCCCGGTGTCTGACCGGGGCCTGATCGTGTCGCAACGGCGGCGGCGGCCGAGTCCTCGCCAGAGCGACAGGCTTCAGGGGCTCGCGAACATTGGCGACGACTGTGCGTTGACCCTCCGGAAGCCCACTGACACTTGCCGGCGCCCATTGTGCGCCGCAAGAGGACTTGCTCTTGGCTTTGACCCAACCTGTAGAATTACAAGGTCGAATGCCGCGCCGCTTGGCGCTAGAGATTGGGTGTAAGTCACCGAGCTACGGAGAGGCAGGTGGGGGCGTCACATCCGACGCCGCCTCGCGGCAAGACGACGCCGTCCAAATTAGACCTGATGTTTCTGGTTCGGCTTGTGTTATTTGTTGGGTCGCCATGCGTCGGTTATCGGACGTAGGCGACTCGTCGAGGCTTGGGGGCCTCAATCGAGAGGGAACTGTATCGCCAATGTCTGGCCGCGAAACAAAGTCCACAGGATCGCGATCCGCGGGGAGGCCCGTGGGCCCAGAGATATGTTTCATCGCCTTGCTGTCGCCGTGGGGGTCCACATGAGAAAAATCGCCATAGTCGAGGATGATCCCGACGAGCTTGGTCGCTTGACCGTGATGCTCAGCGCGCATGGTCAATGCGCGGCCTTCGCCGATCGCCAGTCGTTCATGAAGGCTTTGCATCGCGACACCTACGACCTCGCCTGCATCGACTGGAATCTTCCGGATGTTACCGGGGTCGATTTGGTCCAGCGGATTCGCGCGGGCTCACTGGCGCCCAGCATCCCGATCATCCTGATCACCGCCCGCAGCACCGACGAAGACATTGTCGCCGGTCTGGTGTCTGGCGCCGACGACTATGTAACCAAGCCGGTGCGCAAGCCCGTGCTTCTGGCGCGGGTGGAGACCCTGATGCGCCGTCTCTCGCCGGCCACAGACGATCACCTCGAGAAGTTCGGCGACTACACCTTCGACCGGTCCCGGGACGTGGTCATCGCGGGCCGGGAAGAGCGCGTCCTAACCACCAAGGAATTCAACCTGGCCCTGCTGCTGTTCCGCAACATGCACAGGCCCCTGGCTCGCAGCTACCTGATGGAAGAGGTGTGGGGCGCGGCCGCCAACGTGTCGTCACGCACCCTCGACACCCATGTCTGCCGGTTGAAGACCAAACTCGGCCTGACGCCGACGAACGGCTATAATTTCGGCCCGGTCTATGGCTTCGGCTACCGACTCGAAAAGACGGCCTCGGCGCCCGAAATGGCGACCCGGTAGGGCCACGGCAGGCCGCCATGCCGGATAGGGCTCCGGACGAACCCCGGCCGGGCACGCCCAAGCTCCTGGCCCGCGGCCGGTTGATGATCGAGTGGTCGGCGCTTCTATTCCTGGCCACCCTGCTGGTAGGCGGCCTGCTGCTGTCTGGCGCCACGACGCGAATCGACAACGCGATCTACGACTTTTCCTTGCGCTTCCGGCATCAGGCGGCGCCCAAGGACATCGTCATCGTGGCCGTGGACTTCAAGAGCACCGCCACGGAGCATCAGGGACGCTGGCCCTGGCCCCGGGCCGTTCAGGCCGCCATGCTCGGCGCCATCGCCGCGGGTCACCCCAAGGCGATCGCCTGCGATATCCTTTTCCAGTCGAGAGGCCCGCTACCGGACGACAACAAGGTTCACGACGCCATGACCCTGGCCCCGGTGTTCCTGCCCGAGGTGCTTGAGGCGCCGGGCAAGGGTCACGCCGGCTACCTGACCAAGCCGACGCCGGAGATCGCCTCCGCGGCTGTCGCACTGGGCCGCACGGCGTCAATACCCGACGTCGACGGCATCGTCCGGCGCGCCTATCTTTTCATCGAATACCAGGGCCAGTTACTGCCCGAGCTGATGGTGGCGGTCGCGGGCCAGACCCAGGAACGGCTGAGAGGCTACGCCAGCCAAAGCCGAGGCTCGGCCATCAGTCGGGCCCTTGATCGTCGTGACGAGTTTCTCATCCCGTTTTCCGAACCGCCGGGAAATTTCCAGCAGGTGTCCGCGACCGACGTCATCGAGGGCAGGATCTCGCCCGATTATTTCAAGGGTAAATACGTCCTGATCGGCGCCACGGCGCCGGGCCTGCTCGACAACTATCCGACCCCCGTTTCGGGCTCGAACGGCATGCCCAATATCGAGATCGGCGCCAATATTCTCAACGCCCTGCTTCACCACCGGCTGATCCGTCAGGCGCCGATGGCGGCGAGCCTTGCCCTATCGATGGCGCTGGTGTGGATGCTGTTCTTTTCCCTGATCCGTTTCCGCCCCAACCAGACGGTGTTGATCGGGCCTGTCGGCAGTCTGCTGGTGCTCGCCGGATCGGTGGTCATCCTGCTGGCCTTTGGCCTGTGGCTTCCCCCGACACCGGTCCTGATCACCCGTACTCTGGTGCAGGTAATCTGGTCGTCGCGGCGGCTTCAGGCGGCGAGCGACTACTTCGCCAAGGAGCTGAGCGACCTGCAGCTCCGCTCCGGCGGCGCGCTGGTGTCGTCGTCGCCGAACCGCGACCTGCGACTGGGCGACAGCGTCGCCCGTCAGATGATGCTGATCGACGACACCAAGCGGCGGATGCGCGAATTGCGTGGATTTGTGAACGACGTCCTGGCCACCTTTCCCGACCCGGTGCTGGTGGTGAACACCGAAGGCGTGATCATCACCGTCAACAAGGCGGGCGCGCAACTCGGCGACAAGCTCGGACTCGCGACCAGTCAAGGCGCCTCCGTGAAGCCGATCCTGGAAGCGCTGGAAACGGCGGCCGACGGCAAGGACAAACTCTGGCCGCCGCCGACAGGGGCCGACGCCGGCGCGAATGCTCCGAGGGGCCTGGCCCCAGGCGGGCGCGTTCTGGAAGCGCGCTACACCGCCAACGGCCGCGAGGGCGACATGTTTCGCGGCTGGACCGTGCATCTGGTGGATGTCACCGCGCTGGTGTCGGCGATGCGCCAACGGGAAGAGGCGATGCAGCTCTTCAGCCACGACATGCGGTCACCGCAGTCGGCCATCCTTGCCGCCCTTGAGCACAAGGATTTCAAGGCGGTCCCCGAGGCTCTACGCGAAGGAATCGAACGGAACGCCCAACGCACGATCAAACTGGCCGATGGTTTCGTTCGCCTGGCTCAGGCCGAGGCCACGGAATACGCTTTCGAGCCGGTGGACCTGTTCCACCTCGTCACCGACGCGGCGGATGCGGTGTGGGCGATCGGCGAGGCGGCGTGCGTCCGTATCGTGGTTGAGGACCCCGGTCGGGAATATGTCATCAACGCCGATCGCGGGCTGCTCGTCCGCGCCCTGATCAACCTGTTGGACAACGCCATCAAGTTCAGCCCGCCAGGCAAGGACGTGGTCTGCGCCCTCGAACCCGATCGCCTGCATGGTCGCCCCGCCGTGGCCTGCACCATTACCGACCAGGCGTCAGGCATGAGCCAGGTTCAGCAAAAGAGCCTGTTCAAGCGTTTCGCACGGACGCCGGTCACCGGCGCCGACGACGAGGGCCGCCCGGTGCGCTCCAACAGCATCGGCCTTGGCCTGGTGGTGGTCCAAACGGTGGTCACGCGCCACGACGGCGTCGTGGACTGCCACAGCGAGATCGGCGAGGGCACGGTGTTCACGATCTGCCTGCCGCTGCTCGAGGACCCTCAGGCGACGCCCGACCAGGGACCGCGCGCAGCTTCGGTCATCTGAGCCCGCGAGATCCTTATCTTATAGCGTAGCGCGCTGCGCGAACGCGGCGTCACCATCAGGGCTTCGCCTTGAACGGCGCCGGAATGCGCGCGCCGCCCTGCATGGCGAACATCCACCCGGGGTATTCGGGCGGCAGGGCGCTGACGGCGTCGAGACGGGCGATATCGTCAGCGGACAGCGTCAAGGTGGAGGCCGCGAGATTGTCCTCAAGCTGCTCCGCGGTCTTGGCGCCGATGATCACGCTCATCACCGTCGGCCGGGCGAGCAGCCAGGCCAGGGCGACCCGGGCGACCGAGGCGCCGCCATGGGCCTCGCCGATCTCCCGCATCGCCGCCACACAGGCCCAGGCGCGCGTCTTGTCGACCGGCGGGAAATCGAACGCCGTCCGCCGGGCGTCGTTGGGCGTATCCACCCCAGGGCCGAACTTGCCCGACAGCAACCCGCCGGCCAGGGGCGACCACACCATCAGGCCCAGACGTTCTTCCTCGAGCATCGGGATCAGATCGCGCTCGAGGTCGCGCCCCGCGATCGAGTAGTAGGCCTGCAACGTCTCGAACCGGGCGTAGCCGCGCCGCTCGCTGACGCCCAGCGCCTTGGCGATGCGCCAGGCGGCCCAGTTGGACACGCCGACGTAGCGCACCAAGCCTTCCCGCGTCAGGTCGTCGAGCGCCCGCAGCGTCTCCTCGATCGGCGTGACGCTGTCGTTCCCATGGATCTGGTAGAGGTCGATGTGATCGGTCTGCAGGCGGTCCAGGCTGCCGCGCACGCTGTCCATGATGTGACCGCGGGAGGCCCCGCGATCGTTCGGCCCCGGTCCCATGGCGCCGAACACCTTGGTCGCGATCACCACATCCTTGCGAGCGGTCCCCAGATTGCGGAACGCCTGACCGAGCCGGCGCTCCGATTCGCCGAACGAATAGACGTCGGCGGTGTCGAAAAAGGTCACGCCCGCGGCCAGGGCGCGGGCCACGATATCATCGACGGTCGGCTGTTCGAGGGCGCCGATGGCCTTCCACATGCCGGCGTCGGCGTTGCCGCCGAAGGTCATGGTTCCGAGGCAGATCTCGGAAACGAACAGGCCCGTGCGGCCGAGTTGATTGTATTTCATCGGGGAGCTCCAGGGTTGTCACGCATATGGGGCCTCTCGCGGTTCAGGAAAGCCATCGGGCGAGGGCGAAGATCACCAGACCGGCGACGCCGCCGACAAGGGCGCCATTGATCCGGATGTATTGCAGGTCGCGGCCCACCTGAAGTTCCAGACGATCGGCGACCTCGCCGGCATTCCAGCCGCGCACGACCTGTGAGACAAATCCGCCGATGGCGTGGCGCTGGACGGAGACGGTGCGGCGCAGGGCCACCAGCAGCCAGCGATCGACGCCCTCCCGGGCGGCCGCGTCCTCCGCCAGCCACTGGCCCAGGGCGCGCAACAGGCGGGTCGCCAGATCCGAGACCAGATCCTCGAGCGCCGTCGAGTCGCCGCCCAGACGATCGCCGAGTACGGCGAACAGGGCCTCGACCCTCGCCGGCAACGCCGGGTCGGCCAGCAATCGCGCCTTCAAGGCCTCGCCCTTGTCGAGCAGCTCGGGATCGGAACCGAGGCGGACGATGAAATCCTCAACGGCCCCCGCGAGGTCCGCCCGCCAAGGATGGTCGGGATCGCCCAGACCATCGATGGCGCCGATCAGGCCACGGGTGAATTTCTCGGCCAGAAGGCGGTCGAGCCACTTGGGCGCCCAACGCCAGGATGCGCCGGACAGGCGCGCCTGGATGAAGGCCTCCTGACCCGCCAGGTAGCCGGCCAGCGCCTCCACCAACCGGTTGAAGCCCCGCTGGGCGGCCGGCTCGCGCCAGATCCAGTCGAGAATCCGCCCGGCGGTGGGCGCCAGGGGGCGCGGTCCGGCGGTCCGGCGGATCAGCTCCACGGCCATGTCCCGCCAGTCGCCCCCCGCGGGCGCCAGTTGCGGCGCCAGGGCGCCCAGCCGCCGGGCGAGGATCTCCACATTGGCCGGCGCCGCCAGCCAATCGGCGATACGGCGCCCGGGCTCCAGCCGACGAAGTCTCTGCTCCAGAACCGATGGTGTCAGGAAGTTCGTGGCGATGAAATCGCCCAGGGCGTCGCCGATCCGGTCCTTGTTGCGTGGAATGATGGCGGTATGCGGAATCGGCAGGCCCAGGGGCCTCCGGAACAGAGCCGTCACCGCGAACCAGTCGGCCAGGGCGCCGACCATGGCCGCCTCGGCGAAGGCGCCGACATAGGCGGGCCAGACCCATGCCGTCGGCGCGAACCGCGTCGCCACGAACAGCCCCGTCATGGCGACCAGAAGGCCGGTGGCCAGGGCGCGCATCCGGGCCAAGTCGCGACGACGCTCGGCGTCGGTCGGCGAGCGGCGGGGGGGATCGATCGGGGTTCCGGTCAAGGGAGTCTGGCTGCCATTACGGTCCTGCGCGCCCTCGCCTTTGAAGGTCCCGTTTCATATAGGCGCGAGCGCCCAGATCCGCCGTCACAATGGCGTCAGCGCGATGGGCGAGGCCTCACAGAAAGGCGCGCACCTCGTCGAGGAAGCCATCGAGGCGGTCGTGGTGGACCCAGTGGCCGGCGCGCTCGAAGCTGACCACCCGGGCGTTGGCGAAATGGGCGATCCGCCCGTCGTCCAGCGGGTTCGACGCCCAGCTTTCCTTGCCGTAGACCAGCAGGGTCGGGCAGGCGATCGCCGCCCACAAGGCCTGAACATCCTCCTGCGACAGGTCCACCGGCGCCATGGTGCGCACGTAGTTGTCGAATTTCCAGCTGTAGGTGCCGTCCTCGTTCTGGCTGACGCCATGAACGGTCAGGTAACGCGCCTGCGCCGGAGTCAGATGGGTGTTCTCGGCCTGCATCCTGGCCAGGGCCTCGTCGATCGAGGCGTAGCGGCGTGGCTGGCGCGCGGCCAGCGCCCGCCCATCCTCGATCCAGCGCCTCATGCGTTTGGCGGCCGTCGACTTGGCCCGCCGCGCCTGCATCTCCGGCGAGGCGCCCATGCCCTCGATGGCGACAAGTCGGGTCACCGACTCCGGATAGAGCCCGGCGTAGCGCAGGGCGATATTGCCGCCGAGAGAATGGGCGACGATCCGCACTGGAGCCAAGCCCTGTTGATGGATCAGCTGCGCCAGGTCGTAGACATAGGCCGACATCGAATAGTCGCCGCTGGGCGCATAGCCGCTGTCGCCGTGGCCACGCAGGTCCGGGGCGATGACGTGCCAATCCCGTCTCAGAGCCTGGGCGACCCAGTCCCAGTTGCGGCAGTGATCGCGTCCGCCATGCAGCAGGATCAACGGCGGGGCCTGGGCGTTGCCCCAGTCGACATAGTGCAGCCGCAGCCGCTGGGAAATGTAGCTATGGGAGGTCGGCCCCAGGCCTGTCTCGAATCCTTCGGTGTTCATCATCGTCCCAATGGAAAGGCGTTCAACGGATCGTTCAGACGAAGCGATTGGATGATCCCGTCGAGACCCGAAAGCAACCGCGGCCGGCGTCGGGGCCGCCGGGAGCACGCCGCGGCGTTTAGGCGCCTGACAGCCGCGCGTGTCCGGCCTATCGTGCGACGCAAAGACGCAGCCGCAGCCGAACCAGCGCCGGGAAACCCAGGAGACGCCGATGACCAAGCCCGAATTCGTCCGCACCGCCAAACCGCCGTTCAAGGCGCGCTACGGCAACTTCATTGGCGGCGCGTGGGTCGAACCCGTCGCGGGCCGCTACTTCGACAACCCCTCCCCGATCAACGGTCAGGTCCTGTGCCAGGTGGCGCGGTCCGACGCCGCCGACGTCGAGGCCGCCCTGGACGCGGCTCACGCGGCCAAGGACGCCTGGGGCGCGACCAGCCCCGCGGAGCGCGCCGTGCTGCTCAACCGTATCGCCCAGGTGATGGAAGACAACCTTGCCCTGCTCGCCACGGCCGAGACCTGGGACAACGGCAAGCCGATCCGCGAGACCATGGCCGCCGACATGCCGCTCGCCGTCGACCATTTCCGCTATTTCGCCGGCTGCGTCCGCGCCCAGGAAGGCGGCATCTCCCAGATCGACGCCGACACCGTCGCCTATCATTTCCACGAGCCCCTCGGCGTCGTCGGCCAGATCATTCCATGGAACTTCCCCCTGCTGATGGCCTGCTGGAAACTCGCCCCGGCCATCGCCGCCGGCAACTGCGTGGTGATCAAGCCCGCAGAGCAGACCCCGGCCTCGATCCTCGTGTGGGCGGAGCTGATCGACGGCATTCTGCCCCCCGGCGTGCTCAACATCGTCAACGGCTTCGGCCTGGAAGCCGGCAAGCCCCTCGCCTCCAGCCCCCGGATCGCCAAGATCGCCTTCACCGGCGAGACCACTACCGGCCGGCTGATCATGCAATACGCCAGCCAGAACCTGATCCCGGTCACCCTCGAGCTCGGCGGCAAGTCGCCGAACATCTTCTTCGCCGACGTGGCCGCCGAGGACGACGCCTATTTCGACAAGGCCATCGAGGGCTTCGTGATGTTCGCCCTGAACCAGGGCGAGGTCTGCACCTGCCCCAGCCGCGCCCTGATCCATGAGAGCATCTACGACAAATTCATGGAACGCGCCCTCAAGCGGGTCGAGGCCATCGTCCAGGGCGACCCCCTCGACCCGGCCACCATGCTCGGCGCCCAGGCCAGTTCCGAGCAGCTCGACAAGATCCTCAGCTATCTCGACATCGGCCGCCAGGAAGGCGCCGAGGTTCTCACCGGCGGGGTCCGCAACGACCTGCCCGGGGACCTGGCCGGCGGTTTCTACGTCAAGCCGACCGTGCTCAAGGGCCACAACCGGATGCGGGTGTTCCAGGAGGAGATCTTCGGGCCGGTGGTGTCGGTGACCACCTTCAAGGACGACGCCGAGGCCCTCGCCATCGCCAACGACACCCTCTACGGCCTCGGCGCCGGCGTGTGGAGCCGCGACGCCAACCGCTGCTACCGCTTCGGCCGTGGCGTCCAGGCCGGCCGCGTGTGGGTCAATTGCTACCACGCCTATCCGGCCCACGCGGCCTTCGGCGGCTACAAGCAGTCGGGCATCGGCCGCGAGAACCACAAGATGATGCTCGACCACTATCAGCAGACCAAGAACATGCTGGTCAGCTACAGCCCCGACAAGCTGGGCTTCTTCTGAGACCGCGGGAAAGAGGCCAAGCGGGGGACGTCATGACCGACCGCGTCACAGCGACCCCCGCCGCCCTGGCGCTGCTCTCGGCCATCGTCGCCGAACACGGACCAGTGCTGTTCCACCAGTCCGGCGGCTGCTGCGACGGCTCCTCGCCGATGTGCTACCCGCGAGACGACTTCATCGTCGGTGACCGTGACGTGGCCCTCGGCCAGATCGGCGGGGCGACGGTCTATATCGGCGCCGCTCAGTTCGATCTTTGGCGGCACACCCAACTGATCATCGACGTCACCCCGGGCCGCGGCGGCATGTTCTCTTTGGATAACGGCCGGGAGCTGCGGTTCATCACCCGCTCGCGGCTGTTTTCCGCCGCCGAACAGGCGGCGCTGGCCGATCCGGTCTGATCTGGATCAAGGCGACGGGCCGGCGCGGCGGCCACTGACCGTCGCATGACCGAGACCACCCTCGACCGCCCCGTCCAGACGCCGTTCGAACAGATCGGCGGCGTCCCCACCGTGCGACGCCTCGTCGACCGGTTCTACGACCTGATGGATGGCGATCCGGCCTACGCCGCGCTGCGGGCCCTGCACGCCGGCGAGCTCGCCCCGATGCGCGACTCGCTCACCGGCTTTCTCACCGCCTGGCTGGGCGGCCCGCGCGACTGGTTCGTCGAACGACCGGGCGCCTGCGTGATGTCGGCCCATGCCCGACTGGCGATCACCCCGGAAACCGCCGGTCAGTGGACCTCGGCGATGGGACGGGCCCTCAAGGACAGCGCCATACAGCCGTCGCTGCGCGACCAGATCGAGGTGGCCTTCACCCGCATGTCCCAGGGAATGGTTCGCCGGTAGAGTCGGCCGCTATCTCGCGGCGATCAGCGCCTTGGCGATGACGTTTCTCTGGGTCTCGCTTGAGCCGGAATAGATCGTCGCCGCCCGGACGGCGAAGTGCTTGGCCAGGGCCCGCGCCCCATCGTCGACCGTGTCTCCAGCCAGGCCCACGGCGGCCAGGGTGGCGGCGGCCCGCGGCCCGGCGATGTCGAGCGCCAGCTCGGCCACCTTCTGATGCAGCTCGCTGCCGATCAGCTTGAGCATCGAGGTTCCGCCGACATCGCCCTTTCGCGGGCGGCCGGAGCCGAGGGCGGCGTATTCCAGCCGCTCGAAGGCCTCCAGTTCGATCCACAGGCCGGCGAGACGGCGGCGCAGCGCCGGCTCGAGCTCGGCTTCGGATTCGGCCAGGGCCGCGGTGGTCCGCAGCAGCACCCGGCTGACCAGCGCCGCCGGGGTGTTGTTGGACCGGGCCAGCTCCATCAGCCGCTTGGCCGTCGACCAGCCGTCGTTCTCCTCGCCGACCCGGTTGGCGACCGGCACCCGGGCGTTGTCGAAAAACACCTGGTTGAACTCGTGCTCGCCGCTGATCTCGATGATCGGCACGACGGTGATCCCCGGGGTGTCCATGTCGACGAGCAGGAAGGTCAGGCCCTGCTGGCGCTTCTCGCCGTCGGCGGTGCGGAAGATGGCGAACATCCGCTCGCAGAAATGGGCGCCGGTGGTCCAGATCTTCGAGCCGTTGACGACATAGTCGTCGCCGTCGCGCACCGCGCGGGTGGTCACGGCCGCCAGATCGGAACCGGCGCCGGGCTCGCTGAAGCCCTGGCACCACAGGTCGTCGCCCGACAGGATCGCGGGCAGGTAACGGTCGCGCTGGTCCCTGGTCCCCATCTCGATCAGCAGGGGGCCAAGGCTGCGCAGGCCGGTGGCGAACAGGATCGGGGCGTCGTTGCGCGAGCATTCGCGATCGAACAGGAACCTCTGGCGCGGCGTCCAGCCGGTGCCGCCCCAGGCCGCCGGCCAGGCCGGGGCGATCCAGCCTCGCTGATAGAGCCGGCGATACCAGATGCGGCAGGCGCCGATCTCGGCGTGCACGCCCAGGGTGCGGCGACCGGCGAGGCGAAGATCTGGCGTCAGGGCCTGGTCGAGGAAGGCGCGCACATCGGCCAGGAAGGCGTCGTCGTCCTGGGTCTCGACGCCCGGCGGTGAAAAATTCGCGGGCATGGCGCCGTCCATCAGGCTTCCTCTGGCCCCAACGAGGGAGCGGAGGACAGAGTGGACAACAGCAGCCTTGCTGGCGTTGATCCACGTCAACGGCGCCGGAACCGGGGCGGCGCGGCTGTCATAGGAAGTTCACTTGATCGCGGCGCGGCCGCGGGGTGCAAGGCGGATCAGCCTTCACTGCGGGGCGCACCCTGGCCAAGGACTCTTCCATGACTTCCCGACTGACCGCCCGTTTCGCCGCCGCCTCGGCCTTCGCCCTGATCCTGGCCGCCAGCGGCGCCCTTGCCGCCGAGCCGGCCCCCGCGGCTTCGGCGACCGCCGCGCCGGCGACCATGGCCAAGCCGGCCAAGGCCTTCCGGATTCTCGACGCCAAGGCCTTCGACCCGAGCCGGATCCTGCCCCCGCCCCCCACCGACGGCTCCGAGCGCCAGAAGGCCGAGCTGGCCGAGGTCCAGCGCGCCTACGCCCTGCCCGACGCCGGCCGCAAGGCCCTGGCCCAGTGGGACAACGACCACGAAGACCCCAGCCTGTTCGCCCCGACGATCGGCCTGAAGTTCGACATGGAGACCCTGCCCGCCACCGCCGCCCTGTTGGACCTGGCCCAGAACGAGGCCTCGGTGGCGTCCGGCATGGGCAAGAAGTATTTCAAGCGCATCCGGCCCTGGGCCCAGGACAAGACCATTTCGCCGTGTGACGGCGCCGATCAGGACAAGCCCAACACCTCCTATCCCAGCGGCCACGCCAGCATCGGCTACACGCTCGCCTTCGTCCTGACCGAGTTGATGCCTGAACGCGGCGCCGCGCTCCAGGAGCGGGCCTTCGACTACGCCTATAGCCGCGAGATCTGCGGCGACCACTTCCCCTCCGACACCGAAGCCAGCCACACTCTGGCTGCGCTGGTCGCCACCCGTCTGCTGGCCGACCCCCGCGTGGCCGACAAGGTCGCGGCCGCTCGGGCGGAGCTGAAGGCGGCAGGTCTGGCGAAATAGGGGTCGACGCCCGAGGCGCGTGACGGCGGCGACGCCTCAGCCTTGCCGCAATATCCCCAAAATGGGTAAAAAGGCGGCGGCCGCGTTGAAATTTGCCCTTTTTGTGTCCGGGGAAGGTCTGTAAATTGCTCTCATAATCATGAACGGGCGCCGTTCGAAGAGCGGGCCCCTGAGAGGGGAACAGACATCTTGCGGAAAACATTCCTTCTGACGGCGGCCGCCGTCCTGGCTCTTGGCGCGGGCGCCGCCCAGGCCTTCTCCCCAAACCTTGTTCAGAACGGCGGGTTCGAAACCAACGGCGGAGTCGGCCAGGTCCCCACCGTCACCTCGCTCGCCAACTGGACCGTCGGCGCCACCACCGACAGCGCGCCCAACCCCTTCACGTTCGTGCTCGACGCCAACGCCGACTCGACCGGCTTCAACTCGCCTTACGGGACCATTCGTGTATGGGGTCCCAATACGCCGGTCGGGACCTCCTCTGGCCCCGGCAGCAACCCGAACCCGCACGCCACCGGCCCGGTGGCGAACGGCTTCTCCGGCAGCCCGGACGGCGGGTACTTTTTCGGCGCCGACGCCGCCTACGCCGACGCCCCGATCTCACAGACCATCAACGGCCTGACGGTCGGCAACCAGTACACCCTCAGATTCTCCTACGCCGGAGCCCAGTTCACCGACGCCCTCGGCCCGAACCAGGAAGGCTGGAACGTGACGTTCGGCGGCGATTCCGCGAGCACGTCCACGCTCAACAACGCGTCCGAGGGCTTCACCGGCTGGAACACCTTCAGCCAGACCTTCACCGCCAGCTCGTCGTCCCAGCTGCTGAGCTTCCTGGCGACCGGCGGGCCGAGCGGCCTGCCGCCGTTCGCCCTGCTGGATGGCGTTTCGCTGACCGACAACACCCCACCCCCGCCGCCGCCCCCCGTTCCGGAACCGGCGGCCTGGGCCATGATGATCGTCGGCATGGGCGCCATGGGCGCCATCATCCGCCGTCGCCGCGCCGGCGCTGTCGCCGCCGCCTGAGGCCGACAGACCACCAAGACCTTGGACCGGGCGGGAGCGATCCCGCCCGGTCTTTCGTTTGAGGGGTGGGCTTAAGCCACGAGGGTCAGGCTGGCTCCATCCACTCCAGCGGCGGCGCCGTCAGGCGCACCATGGCGTCGGCGGCCGCCGCCTGAATCACCTCCGGCGCCCGCGCGATCGCCTTTAGCAGCACCGCGGCGGCGCCATCCACCGCGCTTCGGCCCTGCTCCCAGTTTCGGACGGTGGCGACATCCAGGGCGAAACGTTCGGCGAACTGCTCCTGGGTGAGCCCGAGCCGCTTACGCACAGCGGTGACGTCCCCCGCCTGAAGCGGCTTCACTTCCGAACCCTTCACCTTGGCATCCGCCAATTCACGCACCAGCGCCGAGCCGTCGAAGTGCGGCACGCGGATCGCCACGGCGCGCCCAAACGCGAGCTGCTCCGACACAAAGCTAGCCAATCGCCCATTGACGCCCCGGCGCATCAAGGCCCGCGCGACCGGCACTGTCGCGGTGAAGTCAGCGAGGGGTTCCAGCCGCAGTCTTGCGGGTGAACCGCCGCTCACCGGGGCGACGTCCCGGATTCGCACCCGAGGTCCGAACCGCTCCGCGAATGATGATGTCATCCAGGTCCATCCTTTCCATCACGGCCTGGGCGAGCGCCGGCCGAGGTCGTGATGCGGGCGGTCTCAGGTTTTATATACGCTAAATGCGTATACCAAGTCTGTGTTCAAGGGAAGCGGGCCCCGTGGTCGATCGCCGAGCACGCGGAATCGCCGCCGGACCTGGGGTCCGTCGGTCGAAGAAGTCCCGCGCGCCGGCGGCGCTTCATTCGAGGCGGGCGACCGCCAGGATCGGCTGCGGCGGCCGGTGAGCGCGCGGCCGGACGGTTTTCGCCAACACGGCATAGGGTCCAGGGGCGGACCCGCCGGGATTGTCGGTGTGATGGCGGCGCGACCTGAAATCGGCGGCCTCCCAGCGGCTCCAGTCCGGCCCGAGGCGAAGATCGGCGCAGAGGCGCGTCACCCTCTGGCGCAGGGGCAGGATGTCGATGTCGACATAGGCCAGATTGAAGGCGAGGCGCGCGTCGAGCGCCGCGACGAGGGCGTCGTGGTGGTTGGCGTCGACGGCCTCGCGGTCGATGACGGCCATCACCCGCTGGCGGATGTCGGCCTCACGCGCCTCGCGGCAGGCGTTGGCGGCTGGGGCCGCGGCCGACCCGTCCACGGGCTTGGCGTGACTGACGATCTTGCCGGGTTTCGCGCCGCGGGCGAGGCCCTTCACGGTGTTCAGGCCCATATGCACCACCGCTCCGAACACGCGAAACCACCGGCCGGCCTTGGTCAGGACGGCTTCGATGGGGTCGGGAGCGGGAGTGGCCTTGAACATGGGAAGAATTCTAAGACATTGCACATTGCGACGTCAAGAGGCGTTTTCGGCCCTATTGCCGGGTATGGACAACAGACCGCAATGTTGCGATTGTCGCCACGCCCCGAGGTCCGCTGCCGCGACGGCCGAATTGAGGGCCGTTAACTAGAATCGTCCGGCCAATGGCCGTACATAGGCGACGGAGATCGACCATGGCCAATGCAGCATCCAAATCCGTCGGCGGGCGGACCCGGGCGGCTCGCCTGGAGGCCCGCATCACCGGGGAGCAGAAGAGCCTGATCGAACGGGCGGCCGCGCTGCAGGGACGGTCGGTGAGCGAATTCGTGGTGACCAGCGTCCAGGACGCCGCGCCGCGCGCGGTCGCGGAACACCACCAGCTCGCCCTGTCGGTTCGCGACAGCGAGGCGTTCGTCGAGGCGCTGCTGAACCCCAAGCCGGTCAACGACCGCCTCCGCGACACGGTGCGTCTCTATCGCGAGAAAGCCGGCGTTTGAGGCGTGGCCGCCGGCCCGGAACATCTCCGCGACTAGCCGCTCGGCTCAGACGATGGCGTGGCCACATCGGCCGCGAAAAGCAGCAGCGGTCAGAGTCGCTTTCCATCCCCCCAACATCTTCGGAACCTCCGCCAAAGCGAATTGCACGGGATAAAACCTGTAAACTTCTGGAGACAGGGCAGGGACTTCGCAGATTGCGTAAGCGGGGTTTAGTGCTGGCGTTGACCACCGCATCACCCCAGGGTGACGAACCCGCTGGTCGAATCGCTGGGGTCGGGTTTCGTGGTGGGGCAGCACATTGTTTGAAAACCTAATGTCGCTTGCAGGGCGCTCGGCGCGCCTTGCGGCAAGCCTTTCGGCCGGTCTCGGTCGCCATGCGGTAGACTTTTGGGATGCATTCGGCGGGACCGTGAAGCTCGCCGCGTATATCATCGCGGCGACGACAGTAGTTCATAGCTGCGCCCATGTGATCGGGTGGGAGAGGCCCGCGTTGACGATGGGCGCTGACGATCAGTAGGAGACGGGGTCCGTCTCCGGTTCATCTGGACCAATTCGTTCCAGCTCGGCCATAAAGTAGGCGAGAACCATGTCACTGACGACACCGCAGTGTTCGTGATCAAACTGAATGTCTCGCGTAAGCTGCTTTCGTTTCTCTGTGTTCAGATTTGTCAGTACCGCTACAGAGAGGGCGTAAAATACCTCTTCTTTGCATTTCGGAATTTCGGGCTGATCCAGATGCGCACGGATTATCCGTCGCGCTTCGTTGTTAATGGTGATTTTTAGATTGATGCCGTGGCACTGAACGCCAAACTCAATCGCCTGTTCAATCAGGAGGTTTCCCCGAATACCGCCGAGAAAACCGCTATATCGAGACAATCAAGCCTGCCCAGTGTGCGCTCGAATTAGCGCATCGATTTGTTCAGACACCTGTACGCTCTGTCCTGCTCCAATCTCGGTGAGGATTGCCGTCTCCCGAAAGTCGGACTGAAGATCACTCGGCAATCTCTCCCAGCACCGCAACAGCGCCGCTCCCATCCGCTGAACGAGCTGCAGTTCCTGCGGTTGGAAATCCATGTGCTTGGCTTGAATATTGACCATAGGGTTCCCCCGGTACGCGCGGCGCGCGTTCACAGAGTACATGCTTCGGCGTCCGACGCGAGTGATTCGGCCGCCGTTCCCAAGCCAATAAATGTTTTCCGGGTCGCCCTTCGAAACCTATCCCGTGAATTGATCCGAGCAACGGCCCCTACCATGGATCGGCGGGACGAGCCCGCCGATTACGGGTGGGGAGGCCGGGGCGCCGGGGTGTCGGTGATGGAAAAAGGTGGTGCCGCCTAGGTGACTCGAACACCTGACCCTCGCATTACGAATGCGATGCTCTACCGGCTGAGCTAAGGCGGCCCGATGGGGATCGGTGGAGGTCTCTTAGCGCCCCTTGGCCCGCGCGCCAAGGGCGCGAAAGCCGCGATTGCTCGGAGGGGCCGCCTCGCCGCCCACCGCCTGCAGGGCGTCGCCGAAGTCGCTGTCGTCGACGATCGGCGGCAGGGGCTCTCCGCTCTCCACCGCCGCGATGAACGGATGGGTGACGAACGGGGCGCTGGCCTCGTAGCCGGCCGGCGCCTGCGGCAAATCGCCGAGGATCGGCTCGCGCCGTTCCAGGCGCGGATGGATCAGTTGGCCGGTCTCGGCATAGGAGGCCACCACGCGCGCCCAGTCGGCGGCGTCATAGGGGAAGGCGCGGCCCGAGGCGTCGATGTCGGACCAGTCGGCCTCGGCCGGGGCGTCGGCGCCGCGGATGATCCAGGCGCGGGCCTCGTCGGCGCGGCCCGAGGGAATGGCCACGCGGGCGTGCAGGGCGGCGAGGCGGCGGGTGGTCGGTTCGGATTCGAGCGCGGCGGCGGCCTCGCGGGCGCCGGCGAGGTCGCCGACGATCAGGGCCTGCTCCACCGCCAGGATGCGGCTTTCGCGATCGGCCGGACGCAGGGCGGCCAGTTCGCCCAGGCGCCGGGCCCGCTCGCGCGGGGTCTCGTCGGTGCGCAGGTCGCGCCAGGCCAGCCACAGGGCCGGGTGGGGTCGGGCGCGCCAGGCGGCCTCGATCAGGGGAACGGCCCGGGCCGAGCGTCCGGCGGCGGTCAGCAGCCGGGCGGCGATCACCGCGGCGGGGGTGAAGTCCGGGCTGGCCTTGGCGGCGGCCTGGGCGAAGTCTATGGCCCGTTCGTCGACCGGAGCGCTGGGCGCGGCGCTCTCCAGGCCGGCGGCGCTGGCCGCCTGCAGGGCGGCGCGGGCGCGTTCGGCAATGGCGGGGGAGACGATCTTGCGGCCGAGGGCCTCCTGGACCAGCCGCAGGGCCCCGGCCCAGTCGCCCGACTCCAGCCGCGCCTCCAGCAGGGCGCGCCAGGCCCAGGGGCCTGCCCCGTCGAGGGCGAAGGCGGCGGCCGCGTGGCGCAGGGCCTCGGCCCGGTCGGCCATGGCCAGGGCGGTCTGCATCAGGCCGCGGTGGGCGGCCAGGCGCATGTCGGGGATGCCCAGCATGCCCGAATAGGCGGTGCGGGCGGCGACGCGGTCGCCGGCGGCCTCGGCGGCCTGGGCGGCCAGCAGGCGGGTCAACTGCGGCGCCTCGTCGGCGAAGTCGGCGGCGCGCTGGGCCAGGCGACGGGCCTCGGCGCCGTCGCCGGCGGCGGCGGCGAGGAAGCCGCGGGTGAGCAGCTCGCGGCCCTGACGCCGGCGCGTCTCGGCGCCGGCCTTGCGGGTGCGTTCGGGGGCGGCGAGGATCCAGATCAGCGTCCGCCAGAACACCGTCGCGGCCAGGGCCATCAGGCCGATGATCAGCACCCCGGCGGCGGCGGTGGTGTTCACCTGCCAGCCGAGCCAGGTCAGGGTGGCCGCGCCAGGCTCTCCCAGCAGCGACACCGCCACCACGATCAGCACGGACAACAGGAACAGGGTCAGGCCGATCCGGGTCATGGCCGCAGCGTCCTCGCCTGGGCCAGATCGGCGACCGCCTCGGCCCTCAGGCCGGCTATGGCCTCGTCGATGGCGATGCGCCGCAGGGCCAGTTCGCGCCACGCCTGGAGGGCCGGCCGGGCCGAGGCCGGCAGGCCCGTGTCTAGGGCGGCCACGGCGCCGGCGAGGTCGCCCTGGTCGGCAAGGCGCTGGGCGCGGACGATCACCCCGTCGGCGCCGGGGCCGGCGGGATCGAGATGCCGGATGCTGACCACCCGGGAGACGGCATAGGCGATCTGCTCAAGGATGATGGCGTCCTTGCTCGGCGCCCGCGACTCCACCGATAGTCTCGCGGCGGTGCGGGCGAGGTCGGCGGCCAGTTCGGCCCGGGTCGGGGCCCCCTGAAGGGCGAGGACGCGCAGGCCGGCGGTGTTGGCCGAGGCCGGCAGCACCCGCTGGAACGCCGACAGGGCGTCGGCGAACGGCCGCGGCTCGGCCGCCGCGTCGCTGAGGCCGGCGGCGGCGAGGGCTTCGGCGGCGGCGTCCATGGCCCGCGACTGACCCTCCTCGAGCCGGCGCACCCGCGCCTCAAGCACGGCGACCTGGGGCGCCGCGGGGCCGGCGGCGGGCGACGAGACCGGGGCCGGCGCGCTCGCGGGCGCCGAGCAAGGACGCCATCATCCTTGAGCAGATCGCCTATGCCGTCTCCCGGGTGGTCAGCATCCGGCATC
>CAIQDO010000067.1 GCA_903870555.1 uncultured Caulobacteraceae bacterium | reverse complement strand
TCCTGGCCGGAACCTCGGCGACCTTCAACGTCGGCGGCTCGCTGAACGTGCCCGCCAACACCCCGGCCGGCGCCTACACCGGCTCCTACACCGTGGCCGTGAACTACCCCTGATCCCATCCCGCCGACAGACCTGACCGCGCGAGCCGCGCGGTCAGGGCCTGATCCCGATCAACACGACGCAAGACGTCGAACCTTTCGAGCCCTTCCATGAAAAACCTCCTTCTCGCCGCGGCCGCCGCGGCCCTCACTTTCGCCGCCTTCAGCCCCGCCTTCGCCGACGACGACCACAACGGCAACGGCGGCTCCAGCAACGTCGTCAACCGCGCCATCGCCACCGGCACCGGCCAGCTGACGGTGTTCATGCCGATCACCTTGGCCCAGACCCAGGGCCTGGACTTCGGCGCCATCACCTCCGGTGCGTCCGGCACGGTGGCCATCGACCAGGCCAGCGGCGCCCGCACCGTCGCCGGCGGCGTCGGCGCCCTGGCGGTCAACGTCGGCCAGTCCGGCGCCTTCGCCGTCAGCGGCCAGCTGAACGCGGCGATCAATGTCGTGGTCGGCGCCAACATCACCGGCTTCACCGGCGGCCTGACCGGCACGACCGTCGCCGCCAATTTGCCCACCAAGCTCACCGGCAACAACGCGACGTTCAACGTCGGCGGTTCGCTCAACATCCCGGCCAGCACCCCGGCCGGCGTCTACACAGGCGCCTACACCGTCGCCGTCAACTACCCCTGATCCCGCCCAACCCCTTTCACCCCATCCTGACTAACCTGGAGTTCCTCCAATGAAAAACATCCTACTCGCCGCTTCGGCCCTGCTCGCCATCGCCGCCGCGTCCTCCGCCTTCGCCGATGACGTCAACGGCGCCTCGGCCACCGGCACCGCCGGCGTCACCGTCTTCACCCCCATCACCGTCGAAGAGAGCCAAAGCCTCGACTTCGGCGCCATCACCTCCGGCGACGCCGGCACGGTGGCGATCGATCAGTCGAGCGGCGCCCGCAAGGTCAGCGGCGGCGTCGGCGCCATCGCCGTCAACGCCGGCCGTACGGGCGGCTTTGACGTCTCCGGCGAAAAGGACGCGGCGATCAACGTCGTGGTCGGCGCCGCGATCACTGGCTTCAAGGACACCGGCATCGCTGGCAAGACCCAGGCGGACAACCTGCCTGTCACCCTGAAGGGCACGACGGCCAGCTTCAGCGTCGGCGGCGTTCTCGCCATCCCGGCCAAGACGCCGGCAGGCGTTTACACGGGGGAATACACCGTCGCGGTCAACTACCCCTGATCCCATCCCGCCGAGGTCTCTCGGCGGTTGCCGACCAACGAGAAACGCGGCCGATCTTCAGATCAGCCGCGTTTCTCGCTTGGGGGGGGCCTCGACCAATCGTCGGATAACCCCGGAAGTCTATGGCGCGCCGGTCTCTGAAGTCCGACAGCCCGTTTCCGTTCAAGCCTGGATTTGAGACACCGAGGCGCGCCGACGCAGAGCCGCCCCGACGCCGGCAACTCCGAGCAGCATGATCGCCCAGCCAGCCGGCTCGGGAACAGGCGCCGAAAGAATGGCGACGCCATCAAGGACGGTCCCACTCGAGAAGTTGCCGTCGCCCGTGTTCTCCGCGCCGATCTGGAGCGTGTAGGCGCCATCAGATGGCGCCGTGAAGGTGAAAGCCTGCCAGCCGCTGATCTGGAAATTTCCGACCGTGGCGACATCCCAATAGATCAGATTGGAACCGTTGACGGATACGTAACCGTTGTCGTTGTATTCAACGGGATCAGAGGGGCCGACGGGAGTATAGAAGTCATTGGCCCTGAAGCCGGCATAGCCGGTGATCTGCTGCCCGGCGGTAAGATCGAAAGTCTGGGAGAGCGTGGTGTAGACGCCCTGATCAGCGGCCTGGACATAACCGAAGTAGGCGCCTTCCGGGGTCGGAGCATCCGCCGTCCCGAAAGCCCCGTAGGTATCGGTCGCCCCGTACGGTCCGAATCCGCCTCCGGTCCACCCGGTACTGTCGGTGGTTTCGAAACCGAGGTTGGTGGGCGCGGCGAGAGCCGCCGTTGAAAGCAACAGCCCGGAGGCGAAGGCGAACCCCGCAACCCGTGCGATCTTTCGAAATTTTTGCATTCTTCGACCCTTTGGCACAAAGAAATCACGGTCTTTAGGTGGACGCAACGGCGCCGCGTCGCTTTCCGCCCAACTCTTGACACTTCCTAGACTTCAAGTGGGCGGAATGCAAGGCAAACCGCCCTAGGTAGAGCCCCGTACGTTTTGTCACAGCCGGTCGCCGTGGTAGGCAGTCGGTTCGTCTTGGGGTTGAAACAACACAGGTCCGCCGATGACATCGAGCGACGCAGCGCCGCTTGTAGCGACCGTGAACGACCTTCTGGCGGCAGGGGTGGCGCTGGAACGCGCTCGACGCCTCGCCGACGCCAGGAAGCTCTACCTCACCGGACTTGGATCCGACCCGCGGGATCCGCGCCTTCTCGAAGCCGCCGCTCGGGTCTCTCTCGCGGGCCGGGACTTTGCCTCGGCGACAGACTTCGCGCGAAAGGGGCTGGCGCTTGACCCGACCCGGGACACCCTGCGCGGACACCTTGCCGTCGCACAGATGGAATCCGGGGATCTCGCCGGCGCGGAAGATACGGCGACAATCCTTATCGAGCGCAACCCTTCTGACACCAACCTGCTCAATCTGTTGGGCGTCGTGCAAAAGCGCCGCGGCAGGATGGCCGCCGCCACGGAAACCTTTCTTCGCGCCACCGTGGCGGACCCCGCCAGTCACTCCTGCTGGTACAACCTGGGCAACACCCTGTTGGCCGCGGGCGAGGCCGCCAACGCCGTCGAACCCTTGCGCCACGCCATCGATCTGAAGGTCGACTGTTCCGAGACCGCCCGCCTGCTGGGCCAGGCGCTGGCGGGCGCCGGGAAGCCGGGTCAGGCGCTCGCCGCCTTCGACCGTGCCGAGGTGCTGGACCCGAAAAATCGCAGGGTGTTCACCAGCCGGGCGCTGGCGTTGCAGGCGGCGGGGGCGCCGGACGCGGAGGTATTGGCCCAGATCAACAAGGCCATCGCGCTGGAGCCCGACAACCTTGAGCACCAGCGCAGCAAGGCGATCTACCTGCAGCGTCGCAGTCGTTTCGAGGAAGCGGTGCAGGTCAACCGGGAGATCCTGGAGGCCGAACCGAACGATATCGAGACGCTTCTGCGCCTCGGCAACCTGCTGGGCTATTCCCTGCGTCGATACGAAGAGGCCAACGCATACCTCCGCCACGCCGTGGACCTGCGGCCAGATGATCCGCGCTGCCTGTCGGGCCTGTGCAAAAGTCTGCTCGACAGCCGTTACGGCGTCGAATCCGACCACGTCGAGGAGGCGGGTCAGGTCGCCAAGACTCTCCTCAATATCGGCATGGACCTGCGCCCCCTGGCCGCCAATCTGACGGGCGTGTTCCTGAGGTTGGCCGATTTCGAATCGCTGGAAAAGGTCGGGAATCGTGCCGAGCTGATGAAGTTCTGGGTCGACCGCATGAATGTGGGATCCCTGCACAACCAACTCGGCCGTGTCGTCACGATGCAGGACCGCCACGATCTGGTGTACTGGCACCGGGAGTGGGGAAAGCGCGTTGAGGCCGAGGCGGCCAAGACTCCGATCAAGAGGCGGCCCAGGCGACCCGCGCCGCGCGGCAAGATCCGGGTCGGCTTCATGTCCTCGGATCTGCGCAACCATCCGGTGGCCTATTTCGCCCTGCCGATCTTCGAACAACTGAACCAGGACCGCTTCGAGGCCTACGTCTATTCCTTCTACCCGGCCCCGGCGGACGGCGTGCAGAGCTTCGTGCAGAAGAAGTCCGCTGCGCACAGGTCCATGCTGCAGGCGACCGATCAGGAAATCGCCCAGCAGATCGCCGACGACGATCTAGACATCCTGTTCGAACTCGGCGGATCGACCCGCTACAATCGTCTCGATGTGATGGCCTACCGCGCCGCGCCGATTCAGGTGAGCTGGCTGGGCTATCCCCACTCCTGCGGCCTTTCGACGATCGACTATATCGTCGTCGATCCCTACATCATGCCGGACGACCCGTCCTTGCTGATCGAGAAGCCCTTCCTGCTGCCTGAGAGCTGGGTCGTCCTCGGCAAGCTGGGTTTCCGCGACATTCCGATCGAACCGGGCCTGCCGGAGGAAAAGGCCGGCGCCATCACCTTCGGTACGATGAACAATCCGTACAAATACACCCGGGAAACCTTCGCGATGTGGGGTCCTATCCTCAATCAAGTGAAGGGGTCTCGGTTCCTGTTCGTGCGGCCCGAGGCCGGGGCGCCGTCCTTCCGCGCCAATGTTCGCGCGGAATTCGCCAGGCACGGGGTCGCCGAAGATCGGATCCTGTTCGAGTCGGTTCGGGGTCGCCATCTCCCCCACTATAATCGCATCGACATTGCCCTGGATACCGGCCCCCAGACAGGCGGCACCACCACCTGCGAGACCCTGTGGATGGGCGTGCCCGCGGTCACTCTGGTTGGGCCGGCCTTCTTTGAACGGTTGAGCTACAGCAACCTGAGCAATGCCGGACTGGGCGACCTCTGCGCCTTCAGCCCTGAAGAGTATGTGCGGATCGCGGTCGACCTCGCGAACGACCCGTCACGACGCCGCGACCTTCGCCACAGTCTCCGCGCCCGGATTCGTGACCGACCGCTGGGCGACGAGACTCGATGGGTGCGCAACTTCGAAGGCGAGATCGAACGGATCGTGCGGGATCATCCGCGCTGAGCGATCCCTATTCGGGCTTGGCGGCAGGCGGCCGAACCTTGATCACGCCAGTGGTTTCCAGCCGGCTCACCGCCGCCTGCAGGCTGTTGTACATGTCGAGCAGCGCATCGAGCGGAAGGACCAGGCGGTTCGTTACCCGCCGGGTGAGCGCCTCCGATCCGTCCTGCGCCGGGCGGCGCGTGGCGAAGGTGAGATGGAAGTTTGGGCCAATGCCGTAGAGGCCGACGAAGTCGTCGGCGAAGGTTTCGCCGACGGCGGGATCGTCGATGATCGGCGGTTTCTTCGCCGGTGTCTTCACAGGAGTCTTGGCCATCTGAGGCTCCGTATCGCGTTCAGGGTTGAGAGGGTTGAGACGGCGGTTCCGGCAACGTAAGGTTCGCGGACCGGCTCAGCGCGGGCCGTCCCCCGCGATGGACGACAAAGGCGAGGCGGTAGACGCCGCTGGGCCAGACGTTTCCCCTCCGACGCGCGCCGACGAACAGCAGCTGTTCGGCGCGATTCCGGGTCAGGGCGGGCATATCGCCTTCGGCGAGAACCGCACCGTCCGGTTCTAACAGGGTCAGGTGAGCGGAGTCTCCGGCGGCGAGGCCGATCGCTCGGACGTAGGCCGTCATGACGGGGCTGGCCTGATTGGGCGCCGCCGCGGCGGCGCGACCGGATTCCACATCCGCCAGGCTGACAGGCGCCGCCGAGAAGCCCATGTTGATCACGTCTGGGGAATGGTAGGTCAACGCCCGGGTCGCGGTTCGAGACCAAAGTCCATTGCCGACACCGCAGGCGCCCAGCGGCGCATCCCAGGCGAAGGGGTCGACCTTCCGACCATCGTGCATAACCGTGAAGTGCAAGTGTGGAAACGCCGCGGCTCCGGATTCGCCCAACGTTCCGAGGACCGTGCCGGTCTCGACCTTCTGGTTGGCGTGGACCCTCACGGAGTCTTTCGCCATGTGACAGTATTGGGTTTGCCATCCCCCGGCATGGGTGATCGTCACGCCGTTGCCGCACTCGCGGCCAGTCACGGAGGTTTCGCCTGCCAGACGGATATCCACGTCCGCCATGCCGTCGCGTAGACGGGCCACAACCCCTGGCGCGGCGGCGACGACGTCGACGCCCCGGCGCTGGTCGGTCAGCGTCGGCACGCGAATGTCGGTGCCGTCATGGCCGTCATAGACCATGACGCCGCAGCGGTAGTCCGTCGCGCCTGGCCCGTTGTCGTGGTCGAAATATTGCTGAACGAAGCAGGTCCGGCCGAGCTCGCAGCGCACTGGGAGGTCCAACACGATCGGCCGTCCAGCGGCGCTTGTCGCCGGACCAATCAAACCCACGGAGAGGAGCATCGAAGCGAGCAGCATGATGATGTGTCTGTGGAGACCGGGGCTATCGCTCTCTGAGGCCGTGGCGGAACACGTCGGTGATCGGTTCGGTGAGATAG
This sequence comes from uncultured Caulobacteraceae bacterium, assembly GCA_903870555.1. GTDB lineage: Bacteria > Pseudomonadota > Alphaproteobacteria > Caulobacterales > Caulobacteraceae > Acaudatibacter > Acaudatibacter boreus. The sequence continues at coordinate 2,492 of CAIQDO010000067.1, read as the reverse complement.
CTGAAAGCGGTCCGCGCGCCGGTGTCGATCTCGACCTCCGCGGGCATTCCTGGCATCAAGCGAGCATCCGGATAGGGGCCGAGGCCGGAGCTGTCGACGGTGACGTCGGCGGCGAAATAGGGCTGACCCTTTTCGTCCAGCAGGCGGTCGGCGGACATGGTCTCGACGACGCCCTTGATGATTGGCAGGCGGCGCTGACGGTAGGAACTGAAGTTGATCCGGCCGGTCATTCCCGGGCGGACGTGATCGGCGTCCTCTGGACGGACCCGTATCGCCACCTGAAGGCTGTCGCGGCTGGGCACGATTTCCATAACCGTTTCTCCCGGCTTGATCACCGCGCCTCGGGTGTGGACCGACAGCCCGACAACAATGCCGGCGTCCGGGGCGACGATGGTCGTCCGGGTCAGGGTGTCCTGCGCCGCATGCAGCCGGTCGAGCACATCGAAGCGCTTGGTCTGAACGTCCCGCAGATCCTTGACGACGTCCGAGAGTTTCTGGTCGATCAGGCTGAGACCCTGAAGCCTGTTTTCACCGCTGCCGGCCTGGATCTGAGCGATTCTTCCGGCAAGCTGACCGTCCTGGCCGTCGAGGTCCGCCGCCTGGCGTCGGAGGGCCAGCAGTCGGGAGATCGGCACATAGCCCTGCGTGTAGAGGCCTTCAATTGAGGCGAGCTCCTGCCTGATCAGGGCGGCCTGTTGTTGCACCGCTTCCCTCTGACTCTTCAGGCCATCGATGGTGCGGTCGTTCTCCTCGCTGCGCTGGCCGTAGACGTTCACCTGCTGGTTAACCGACGCGGATCGGGCGCGAAACGCGCTCACCTCTCCGGCCATGGCCGCGGCGACGTTGGGGTCGCCGCGGCGCGCGAGCAGTTCGGCCGGAAACTGAATCGAGCCGCGTCGGTCCCGCTCGGCGATCAGTCGCGCCTCCTGGGCGGTCAACGCATCCGCCTCGCCCTGCAGCAGATTGAGGTTCGCCCGGGCCATGACGTCGTCCAGTCGGAGCAGCACCTGCCCCGCCGAGACCGTCTGCCCATCGGCGACCAGGATTTCGCGCACGACCCCGCCCTCAAGGTGCTGGATCGTTTTGCGGTGGGTCTTAACCACCAGTTCACCATGAGCGACGATGGCGCTTTCCAGCGGCGCGATCGCGGCCCAGGTCAGGCCGATGGCAGCCAGAATCAGGATGATATATCCCTGGCGAACGACGCCGGCGGGGTTCATGAATCCGACGTCAGCGGCCGGCGGCGGTGGGACAGTGACAACCGCGCCGGTGTCTCTCAAGCGCAGGCCCGCCGGTTCATCGACATTTCCGGACATCAGCCTTGAGCCCTTTCCGGCGTGGCCGTGGCCAGGGAGCGCCCGGCTTTCGCCGCGTCGCCGCCCGCGCTTCCGACAAATTGTGGCATGACGTCCTGTGTCGGCCCATAGGCCGCCACGCCACCGTTTGGATTGAGGACCAAAATCTTGTCGACGCCCATCAGCACACTGGGACGGTGGGCGATGATCACCACCGTCACGGCCATCGATTTCAGTTCCGCCAGGGTTTGGGCGAGCGCCTGTTCGCCGACGCCGTCGAGGTTGGAATTGGGTTCGTCCAGCACGATGTAGCGAGGGTCGCCGTAGAGCGCCCGGGCCAGTCCGATCCTCTGGCTCTGGCCGCCGGATAGCCAATGGCCGTTTTCGCCGATTTCCGTTTCATAGCCGTGCGGCAGCGCCAGGATCATCTCATGGGCGTGGGCGAGTTGCGCGGCGCGCACGACACCGTCTGGATCCCCTTCGACCATTCGGGCGATATTGTCGCGAACCGTGCCGGCGAAAAGCTCCACGTCCTGAGGTAGATAGCCGATGAACCGGCCGAGCGCGGCTCTCGGCCAGGAATAGATGTTGGCGCCGTCGAGGCGCACCGCGCCGGCGGTGCAGGGCCAGGCTCCGACCAGCAGCCGGCCGAGGGTCGACTTGCCGGACGCCGATGGGCCGATGACGCCCAGAAATTCGCCAGGAAGCAGTTCGAAGGCGACATTGCTGAGAACGGTCCGGCGGGTGGAGGTGACGGCGTAGCTGACCGCCGTGACCTTGACATGGCCCTTGGGGGCGGGAAGCGGCATCCCTTGTTCGCGCTGGGGCGCTCCAGAGAGGAGCTGGTTCAGGCGATCCCGGGCAAGACCCGCGGCGATGATGCTCTTCCAGCTTCCCGTCAGGAGTTCGATGGGCGAGACCGCGCGTGAGCCGATGATCGTGGCGCCGATCATCACCCCGCCGGAGGCGTGAAACTGGAGGATCAGGACGGCGCCGGTGGCCATCAGCGCGATCTGGATCATCTGGCGAATGGTTTTCGAGACCGCCGAAACCCGGGCGTCGCGTTCCGAGGCCACGGCGTTGGCGCGCAGGGCTTCCAGCCAGAAGCCATGCCACCGACCGACGAAGGTCGGCGACATGCCCATCCCCTCAAGAACGTCGGCGTTGCGGACGCCATCGTCGGCGAGATTCTAGATC
>CAIQDO010000066.1 GCA_903870555.1 uncultured Caulobacteraceae bacterium | reverse complement strand
TGGCGGCGATGCGGAAGACGACGATGAAGTCGGGGCCGACGGCCTCGCGCACCCGGCGCACCACCTCGACGGGGAAGCGCATGCGGTTCTCGAACGAGCCGCCCCAATCGTCGGTGCGCTGGTTGGTCCGCTCGATCAGGAAGGTCGACAGCAGATAGCCGGCCGAGCCGATGATCTCGACGCCGTCATAGCCGGCGCTCTTGGCCAGGGCGGCGCAGTTGGCGAAATCGGCCAGCTGCTTCTCGATGCCGGCCTCGTCCAGTTCGTTGGGCACATAGCGGCCGATGCGCGAGCGGATCGGCGAGGGGGCGACGCAGTTGGGCGTGCCGGCGAGGGGACCGGTGTGCAGGATCTGCATGACGATCTTCACATCGGGATCGGCCGCGTGCACCGCGGTGGTCACCTTGCGGTGCTGTTCGGCTTCCGCCGGCGTCGACAGCTTCGAGCCGCCGCCGGCCTCCTCGTTGGGCGGAATGCCGCCGGTGATGATCATGCCCACGCCGCCCCTGGCGCGCTCGGCGAAGAACACCGCCTGGCGGTCGAAGCCGTTCTCCACGTCCTCCAGGCCGGTGTGCATGGAGCCCATCAGCACGCGGTTCTTCAGCCGGGTGAAGCCCAGATCCAGCGGCGAGAACATCAGGGGGTACTTATCGGCGCCGGACATAGGGTCTCCATCCTCGCGGGGCGGCCTGCGCCGCTTGTTGTCCCTTGACCCTAGCGGGCGCGCCGATCAGGTCAACGCTGACGGCGGGGAAGGGCGTTTCAGCAGACAATCGCGGCAAGGTGGCCGGCGGCGGCGAAATCCAGGATCAGCCTGTCCCGGGTCATCAGGCGATAATTCATCGTCCGCGCCGTGGCGGCCAGGATCCGGTCGGCCGGATCCCGCAGGCCGGGGCCGGGCAGGAAAGAGGACGCCACCAGCATGTCGGGTGTCATCGGCGCCAGACCGACGCCGGCCTCGATCAGCGCCTGAAACCAGCCTGCGGGATCGCGTGAGAGGGCGATCCGGCCCCGTGCGACCAGGATGCCGATCTCCCACGCCGTGATCGGTGACACCAGGACCGCGCCGGGCGTCATGTCGGCCTCGGTCAAGGCCCTTTCGGCGCCTTCGGTGAGCGCCTCCGCCTGGGAAATCCAGATGGCCGCGCAGGTGTCGAGAAGGATGGGGCGCATCAGCTTTCTTCCGCGTCCCAGCGCTGGCCGGTCGGGGTGGCGAGGTCGACGCCTGGGGTCACGCGCACGGTGCCCTTGAGTGCCGACCGTAAGCGGGCAAGCAACCCACCGGTAGTAACCGTGACCTGCGTTGCGGGCGCTTGAGCGCGCGTTGGGGCGGGGACGTCAGCAACAGGTCGTTCCGCCTCCCGCGCAGGTCGCGGGGCGTGTGCGACCCTGCGGAATGTGAGCCGACGGGCGCCAATATCCACCCGCTCGGTCCGAAAGCCTGCGTCGAGCCAAATCTGGGTCATCGTATTGTTGGAGGTGTTGTTGCTCCACCATGCAGGGTGATTGACCGCCTTTGGCGGCAGGGGCGCGCCGATCACCGCTTCAATGTCGGAGAACGACATTGGGACCTCCGCCGTGCCGCGGGATTTCAGGTAGGCGCCCAATGGGGCGTACTTGCTGGCCATGACCTCTGTTCCGTAGGAGTGGTTGAACCCTTGGAATCCTATAAGTAGCCAACTTAGGTGTGTCAACTAGGTTGTAGCCTGCCTGTTCCTTCAGGCAGGCTTAGGGTGA
>CAIQDO010000065.1 GCA_903870555.1 uncultured Caulobacteraceae bacterium | reverse complement strand
TGAAGAAGACGAAGCCGCGGTCGTCGACGCCCTTGAGCAGCACCATCCGTGCGTCCGGCAGGCCGTCGGCGTCGACCGTGGCCAGCGTCATGGCGTGAGGATCGTTGGGCTCCGACTTGCCCGCCTCGCGCAGCCAGGCCTGGAACATCGCGAAGGGATCGCCTTCGGGCAGCAGCGGCAGAGGCTCGGCGGCCTGCACCGAGCGGACGTAGTCGTCCTCGGCGGGGGAATGGGGGATCAGGGTCTCGTCGGTCATGGCCTCCCTATAGCCCGCGGCGCCGCGCGGCGCAGCACTCCGCGTCGTCGGAGGGCCGCGCCGGTCAGGCCCAGGCCGATCAGCATCAACGCCCAACTCTCGGGCTCGGGCGTATGAATGGCTTGATAGTCATTCAGTGATGGGGGGGACCAGTCGGGGAAGTCGCCGCTGCCGGGAAGTTTGTCATATCCGGTCAGAAAAGCACCGACCAGACCGAGGTTGTAAACGACCTGAACATAGACCTTGCCGTCTATGCCCCTATAGTAGTCCTCGATGACGTCAGTGATCAGGATCCCGTTCTCGGTCTTGGTGTAGGAGTTGATGAAGTCGCCCTCGCCGTTGGAGGCCGGTGGGTCATCGATCCTCACCCAACCGTCGAAGTAGGTGACCGCCAGGGCCGGGGACGCCGCGACGATCAGGCCGGCGGCGAAGGTTCCGCAGGCCAAGTTCATAACGGTCCTGGTGTTCGTCATGGTTTTGCTCCCGCTGAGCGAGGCTGGATTGGCCCGTGTCGGGATGGGGCGCATTCGAACAGGGGCGTTTAACAATTGCCGCAAATTTTCAAGCCTGCATTGATCCTGAACAAAAGAGTCGGCCGGGGCGTTCCGCACGTGGCCCAATTCCATCACGCCCGTTTGCCCGCTAGAACCGCGGTCATGTCGCACAACACCTTCGGTCATATGTTCCGCGTCACCACCTGGGGCGAGAGCCATGGGCCCGCGCTTGGCTGCGTGGTCGACGGGTGTCCGCCGGGGATCGCGCTGACAGAGGCCGACATCCAGGCGTGGCTCGATCTGCGCCGTCCCGGGCAGGGTAAGTTCGTCACCCAGCGGCAGGAGCCGGATGCGGTGCGCATCCTGTCGGGGGTGTTCGAGGACGAACGCACCCGTGAGCTCTTTGGGGGCCAGGTCACCACCGGCACGCCGATCTCGCTGATGATCGAGAACGTCGACCAGCGCTCGCGGGACTATTCGGAGATCGCCACGGCGTTCCGGCCGGGCCACGCCGACTACGCCTATTTCGCCAAATACGGCGTGCGCGACTATCGCGGCGGCGGGCGGCAGTCGGCGCGGGAGACCGCGGCGCGTGTGGCCGCCGGGGCCGTGGCCCGCAAGGTGATCGCGGGGGTGACCGTCCGCGCCGCCCTGGTTCAGATCGGGCCGCACGCCGTCGACCGTTCGCGCTGGGACTGGGACGAGACCCACAACAACCCGTTCTGGTGCCCCGACGCGGCGATGGTCTCCGTCTGGGAAGAGCACCTGGAGACCATCCGCAAGGCCGGCTCCTCGACCGGCGCCATCGTCGAGGTCGAGGCGGTCGGCGTGCCTGCCGGCTGGGGCGCGCCGGTCTATGGCAAGCTCGACGCCGAGCTGGCCGCCGCCCTGATGTCGATCAACGCCGCCAAGGGGGTCGAGATCGGGGCCGGCTTCGCCTCGGCGGCCTTTACCGGCGAAGAGAACGCCGACGAGATGCGGATGGGCAATGACGGCCCGGTGTTCCTGGCCAACAACGCCGGCGGCGTGCTGGGCGGCATTTCCACCGGCCAGGCCGTGGTCGCCCGCGTCGCCTTCAAGCCGACCTCGTCGATCCTAACCCCGCGCCGCTCGGTCAATGAGGCAGGCGAGGAGGTCGAGCTGCGCACCAAGGGCCGTCACGACCCCTGCGTCGGCATCCGCGCCGTGCCGGTGGTGGAGGCCATGACCGCCTGCGTCCTGGCCGACGCCTTCCTGCGGCACCGGGGCCAGACGGGCGGGGTGGTTCACCAGCCGGGCGGCTGAGCTTCTAGGGAGTTTCGCCCCCTCCGTCACCCGCTACGCGCGCGCCACCTCCCCCGTTTCACGGGGGAGGATGACTTTCATTTCCTGCCCCGCGAAGCGGGGAAGGGGGACCGCGCCCGAAGGGCGTGTTGGAAGGGGCGAACGGCGGCAAAGAAGAGTCAGATCTTGCGGTCCTGCCAGTAGGCGTCTCGGAGGAGGCGTTTGTAGAGTTTGCCGGTGGGCAGGCGGGGCATTTCGGCGATGAAATCGATCGAGCGCGGGGCCATGTAGTGGGCCATGCGGGCGCGGCAGAACTCCAGCAGCTCGGCGGCCAGGTGTTCGTCCGGCTCATGGCCGGGGGCGGGTTCGATCACCGCCTTGACCGCCTCGCCCATTTCCGGATGGGGCACGCCGAACACCGCCACGTCGTGGACCTTGGGGTGGGTGACCAGGGCGTCCTCTATGGCCTGGGGATAGATGTTGACCCCGCCGGAGATGATCATGAACGAGGCCCGGTCGGTGAGATAGAGATAGCCCTCCTCGTCGAGGTAGCCGACGTCGCCCAGGGCGTTCCAGCCGGGATGGAGGGGATGGCGCGCCGCGGCCGTCTTGCCGGGGTCGTTGTGGTATTCGAAGGTCGGGGCGTCGCGCTCGAAATAGACGAGGCCCGTCTGGCCGACGGGCAGTTCGTTCCCCTCCTCGTCGCAAATGTGCAGCACGCCCAGGGCCGCGCGGCCCACCGAGCCCGGGTGGGTCAGCCAGTCCTCGCTGGTGATGAAGGTCGAGCCCGAGGCCTCGGTGCCGGCGTAGTATTCATAGAGCACCGGCCCCCACCAGTCGATCATCCGATGCTTGACCTCGACCGGGCAGGGGGCGGCGGCGTGGACGGCGACGCGGTGGCTGGAGAGGTCGTGGCGGGCGCGGGCCTCGTCGGGCAGCTTTAGCATGCGCACGAACATGGTCGGCACCCACTGGCTGTGGGTGACGCGGTAGCGCTCGATCAGGGCCAGGGCCTGCTCGGCGTCGAAGCGTTCCATCATCACCACCGTCCCGCCCCAGGACTGCACCGTGGTGACGTAGCCGAGCGGGGCAGCGTGGTAGAGCGGGGCCGGCGAGAGGTAGACGCTGTCGGCGTCGAGGCCGTAGCGGTTGGCGACCTGGCGCAGGGCGAAGCCCTCGGCAGGGCCGACCTGGGGCAGCGGGCGCAGGATGCCCTTGGGCCGGCCGGTCGTGCCGGAGCTGTAGAGCATCGAATCGCCCATCCACTCCTGGTCCAGAGGCTCGGGCGAAGAGGCGGCCAGGGCGTCCTCATAGCTGTCCCAGCCGGGGATGGTCCCGCCAACCATCAAGCGCAGGGTGACGCCCGGGATCAGATCCGCCAGCGCTTCGGCGGTGTCGTGCTTGGCGAGGCTGGTGACCACCGCCTTGGCCCCGCAGTCGGTGACGATGTAGGCGACCTCGTCAGGCGGAAGGTAGCGGTTGACGGCGGTGACATAGAGGCCCGAGCGGAAGGCGGCCCAGATCGGCTCCATGAAATGGAGGTTGTTCTCCATCAGTACGGCGATGTGGTCGCCTCGCCTCAGGCCGTGATCATACAACACCCGGGCCAGGCGGTTCGACGCCGCGTCGAGCTCTCCGAAGGTGATCGCCGCGCCGGTGTCGGCTGAGATCATCGCCGGCTTGTCCGGCGTTTGGCGGGCGTGGTCCGCGAGATAGGACATGACTGGGCTCCCCTTGGTTCATCCCCGCCCTGTCGCGCCGTGCCGCGCGATCAGGGAAGTCCGAGCACCTTATGGGTCTGGAGGCTCAGACGCCACTGGGGGTGGGCCAGACAATAGGCGACGGCGGCGTCGGTGGCGGCGGCCTGGTGGGGGCCGTCCATCGGCTGGAGGGAAAAGCGTTCGAAATCCATCCCCTCGAATCGGGCCGGGTCGACGCCCCGCTGCGGATAGACCAGCTTCAGCTCCTGGCCGGAGGTCTGCACCACCGGGGCGTTGGCCTTGGGGCTGACGCAGATCCAGTCGATGCCGCCGGGCGCCGGCAGGGTGCCGTTGGTTTCCAAAGCGATGGAGAAGCCGGCGTCGATCAGGGCGGAGATCAGCGGGGCGTCGAGCTGCAACAGCGGCTCGCCGCCGGTGATGACCACCAGCCGGTGGGCCGGAGGGCCGGTCCAGGCGGCGGCGATGGCCGCGACCAAGTCCTCGGGGGTCTCGTACTTGCCGCCGCCGGGGCCGTCGACGCCGACGAAATCGGTGTCGCAGAAGGTGCAGACGGCCGTCGCGCGGTCGGCCTCGCGGCCGGTCCACAGGTTGCAGCCGGCGAAGCGGCAGAACACCGCCGCGCGTCCGGTCTGCCCGCCCTCCCCCTGAAGAGTCAGGAAGATCTCTTTCACCGAATAGGTCATGCCGTCAGCTCAGCCCCGGGCGGCCTTGGGCCACCCACTCGCGCCATCCCCTGGCGCGCAGGTCGCAGGCGGGACACTCGCCGCAGCCGGCGCCCCAGTCGTGCGTGGTCTCGCGGACGCCCCGGTAGCAGGTGTGACTGTGTCGCACGGTGATCTCGATCAAGCTCTCTCTCCCGAGGGACATGGCCAGGGCCCAGGTCTGAGCCTTGGTCAGGCTCATCAGGGGGGTGTCGATGCGGAAATCCCGCTCCATGCCCAGCCGAAGGGCGGTTTCCAGGGCGTCGAGGGTGGCGCGGCGGCAGTCGGGATAGCCGGAGAAGTCGGTCTCGCACATGCCGCCGACCAGGTGGTCGAGGCTCAGGCGGTCGGCCAGGGCGGCGGCGTAGGTGAGGAAGACCAGGTTGCGGCCGGGCACGAAGGTCGAGGGCAGGCCGCGCTCGGTCAGGACGATGGCCTGGTCGCTGGTCATGGCCGTCTCGCCGATGGCTCCGAAGGCGCGGATGTCGATCATATGATCGGCGCCGAGCCGGGCCGCCCAGGCGGGGAAGGCGACGACGATGGCCTCGCGCACGGCGACGCGGGCGGTCAGTTCGATGGCGTGGCGCTGGCCGTAGTCGAAGCCGACGGTCTCGACGGTGTCATAGCGGTCGAGGGCCCAGGCCAGGCAGGCGGTCGAATCCTGGCCGCCGGAAAACAGCACCAAGGCCCCGGCGGGCCGGGCTGGATTGAGAACGGTTTGCATCGACGCCCCTCTACAGCACTTCGCTCCCGTTTGTCAGGGCGCCTGAAGCCCTGGGCCGGTCTGTTCGAAGGCGTAGCCGAGGCTGAGCAGGGTGGCTTCGGACCAGGCCGGGCCGATGAACGACAGGCCGACGGGCAGGCCGCGGACGGACCCCATCGGCACGGTGAGGTGGGGATAGCCGGACACCGCCGCCATGGTGCCCGTGCCGCCGCCGGTGAAGTGATCCTTCAGCACCGGATCGATCAGCCAGGCCGGGCCGACGGTGGGGCCGATCAGGGCGACGACGCCGTTGGCCGCCAGCATGCGGTCGATGCCCTCGGGCCCCGCCAGCCGCTTGCCGGTCGCCAGGGCCGCAAGATAGGCCGGGTCGCTCAGGCCGCCGGTCCTGGCGGCCGCCTCGAACAGCTCCTGGCCGAACAGGGGCATTTCGACATCGGCGTGGGCTGTGTTGAAGGCGATCAGGTCGGCCAGGGTGCGGCTGGGGACCAGGGCCGGGTTGGTGGTGGCCAGATAGCTTTCGACGTCGGCCTTGAATTCGGTGAGCAGGACGAGGTGCTCTGCCTCGCCGAGGGCCTTGCGGTCATAGCCGGCCTTGATGTCGACCAGGGTGGCGCCGGCGGCGCGCAGGCGGGCCAGGGCGGCCTCGAAGACCGCGTCGGTGGCGGGGTGGAAGCCGTTGGTGAAGCGCATCACGCCGATGCGGGCGCCGCGCAGGGAGCCGGCGTCGAGGTGGGCGGCGTAGTCGGCGCGGTGGGCGTCGGCCGTGGCGGTGGCCGGGTCGGCCGGATCGGATCCGGCGATGGCGGCGAGCAGGATGGCGGCGTCGCGGACGGTCTGGGTGATCGGGCCGGCGGTGTCCTGGCTGTGGCTGATCGGCACGATATGGGTGCGGGAGACCAGGCCGACGGTGGGTTTCAGTCCGACCAGGCCGTTGATGGCGGCGGGGCAGGTGACCGAGCCGTCGGTCTCGGTGCCGATCGCCGCGGCGGCGAAGCCGGCGGCCACGCCCGCGGCGCTGCCGGAGCTGGAGCCGCAGGGGCTGCGCAGGGGATCGCGGGCGTTGCGGGTCTGGCCGCCGACGCCGCTCCAGCCGCTGAGCGAGCCGGTGGAGCGGAAGTTGGCCCATTCCGACAGGTTGGTCTTGCCCAGAATCACGGCCCCGGCCGCCTTCAGCCGCGTGACCACGGGGGCGTCGCGGCCGGTGACATTGGTCTTCAGCGCCAGGGAGCCGGCGGTGGTGGCCAGGCCGTCGTTCGACTCGATGTTGTCCTTGATCAGGATCGGGATCCCGTCGAGCGGCTTGCCGGACTCGCCCGGCCGTCGGGCGGCGTCGAGGGCCTTGGCCTGCGCGGCGGCGTCCGGATTGAGGGCGATGACGGCGTGCAGGTTCATCCCGGCGCGGTCGTCCTTAGCTATGGCCGCCTGGAACCGCGCCACCAGCGCCGCCGAGGTGGTGCGGCCGGCCCACAAAAGGCCGCGGAGCTGGGCGATGGAGGTGTCCTGGGAGCGAGCGCTGGGCGCCATGTCCGTGCCTTCAGTTGTGCTGTCGCCCGCCGTCGCGGCGCCGGCCCAGCAGAGGGTCAGGGCCAGGGCGATCGCCGATATCCGCGAGGTCATTGTCTTCATACCTTAAGGTCGAACGCGCGCGCCGTCTTGGCAAGGGCGGACGCCCTCGCTATGTCCCCGGCCGACCCCTTACAACCCGTCCCGTTCCCGGAGCCCTTATGGCTGCTCAATATATCTACCAGATGCAGGGTCTGTCGAAGACCTACCCCGGCGGCAAGAAGGTGTTCGAGAACATCTGGCTGTCGTTCTATCCCGACGCCAAGATCGGCGTGGTCGGCGTCAACGGCTCGGGCAAATCGACCCTGCTGAAGATCATGGCCGGCATCGACAAGGAGTTCAACGGCGAGGCCCGGGCGCTGGATGGCACCAAGATGGGCTATCTGGAGCAGGAGCCGCACCTGGATCCCGCCCTGGACGTGTGGGGCAACGTCATCGCCTGGTGCGACGAGAAGAAGACGTTCGACGCCTACAACGCCGTCGCCGCCAAGATGGGCGAGGAATACACCGACGAGCTGATGGAGGAGATGACCGCCCTGCAGGAGAAGCTGGACGCCGGCGACCTGTGGGACATCGACTCCAAGATCGAGATGGCCATGGGCGCGCTGCGCTGCCCGCCGGACGATTCGCCGGTGGACAAGCTTTCCGGCGGCGAGCGGCGGCGGGTGGCGCTGGCGCGGCTGCTGCTTTCCAAGCCCGACATGCTGCTGCTGGACGAACCGACCAACCACCTCGACGCCGAGTCGGTGGCCTGGCTGCAGCACCACCTGGAGACCTTCCCGGGCTGCGTGATCCTGGTGACCCACGACCGCTACTTCCTCGACCAGGTGACCAAGTGGACGCTGGAGCTCGATCGCGGCAAGGGCGTGCCGTATGAGGGCAACTACTCCGGCTGGCTGGAGCAGAAGGAAAAGCGCGTCCGCCAGGAGCAGAGCGAGAGCGAGGCCCGCCAGCGGGCCATGGCGCGGGAGCTGGACTGGGTGCGGTCGAGCCAGAAGGCCCGCCAGGCCAAGAGCAAGGCGCGTCTGGCCGCCTATGACGAGATGGTCAACGAGCAGGAGCGCGAGAAGCAGAGCTTCGCCACCATCCAGATCCTGCCCGGGCCGCGGCTGGGCAATGTGGTGATCGAGTGCGACGGGTTGGAGAAGGAATATGGCGACAAGGTCCTGTTCAAGGACCTGACGTTCCGCCTGCCGCCCAACGGCATCGTCGGGGTGATCGGCCCCAACGGCGCGGGCAAGTCGACGCTGTTCAAGCTGATCACCGGCCAGGAGACGCCGGACGCCGGCAAGATCCGCCT
>CAIQDO010000064.1 GCA_903870555.1 uncultured Caulobacteraceae bacterium | reverse complement strand
CGTTCGCCGAGACGTTGCGTCAGGTCTCCGTAGGCGCACGCCACCTGCAACGTCGTTCCGGGCAGCGCATCGCCGAACTCGGCCAGGGCCGAATCGCGCAACCGGCGATAGTTTCCCCAGAGGATCAGGTTCACCAGCCACTGACGCTCGAAAAAACGCACGGCGTTTGGGTGAACATAGGCCCACCAATAGTGTTCCTGAAGATAGTTGGGCGTCTTGGCGCCATCCTTGATGGACGCCAGCCGGACCGCGACAGGCGGCGGCGCGGGAGCAAGTCCGCGATCTGGGAACATGTCCACTCGCAATCCCCTTTCGAAGGGTGAGGGCCGCGGCGGTGTAGCCCTATGTCAACCGCCCGCCCGCACCGTAAACGATCAAACGCCCCCTCGCCGTCCGAAACCGAACAGCTATTTTTGCAGGGGCTGGCCACTGGCTTAGGCGGAAATTGCACCGGGCCACGCGGATCACATTGACCGCGCGCAAATTGCGGCGAGATCTATTGTGCAGGTGCGTCAGGGCCACGGCGCCGGGTCAAAGCCCCAGCAGCAGCCGCGCCATGATGTCCCGCTGAATCTGGTTCGAGCCGCCGTAGATCGACGCCGCCCTGTTATTCAAATAACGCGGCATGGCGGTGAAGCTGTGGACCGGACCGATCGGCGGGAGGTTTGACCCCGGCGCCCGCGCCGCCGGCTGGTCGACCCCGGCGTAGACTGCGGCTACGTCGATCGACAATTCGTCGATGGACTGCATCGCCTCGGTGCCCTGAGTCTTGAGCATGGAAGACGCCGGCCCCGGATTTCGACCGCCCGCGAGATCCGCCAGCACCCTGTGCTCGGTCATCTCGATCGCCTCGATGGCGATCTCGGCCGCCGACAGCCTGGCGCGGAAATCGGCGTCGTCGATCAGCGCGCCGCCATCGTCGGCGACCTCCGCGGCGGCCATGATCCGCAGCCGCCCGAGCGCCACCTTAAGCCCTGGCGCGGAGCCGCCGCCGCGCTCGAATTCGAGCAGGTACTTGGCCACGGTCCAGCCTTTGTTCTCCTCTCCCAACCGGCCCGACTTGGGCACGCGGACGTCGTCGAAGAACACCTGATTGACCTCGTGCTCGCCGGCCAGGGTAATGATCGGCTTCACCTGGATGCCAGGCGTGGTCATGTCCAACAGCAGGAAGGTGATGCCCTGCTGCGGCTTGCCGTCGAATTTCGTCCGCACCAAACAGAACATCTTGTTGGCGTGGTGAGCGTGGGTGGTCCAGATCTTGGACCCATTGAGCACGTAGTCGTCGCCGTCGGAGTCGGCGCGCATTTGCAGCGAGGCGAGGTCCGACCCGGACCCGGGCTCGCTGTAACCCTGACACCAATAGTCCTCGCCGGCGAGAATGCGCGGAAGATAGAAAGCCTTCTGCTCGGGAGTGCCGTAACCCTGGATGCAGGGCCCAACCATCCGCAGCCCCATCGGCGACAGCGACGGCGCGCCGGCCCGGGCGCACTCGGCGGCGAAGATCGCCCGCTTCATCTCGTTCCAGCCGGCGCCGCCGTATTCCACCGGCCATGCCGGGGCGACCCAGCCCTTGGCGAACAGCTTGCGCTGCCAGGGCAGACTGAACTCCGGCTCGGTGAACACGCTCGTGGTCAGACGACCCGCCGCCCGCAACTCCGGCGTGAGCGCCTCTTCGAGGAAGGCCCGGACCTCGTCCTGAAAGGCGCGTTCGTCGGCGGTGAGGGCGAGATCCATCGTTTCCAGTTCCAATCCGTTGGACAAGGCCAAGCCGAAGCCCCCTCCCCGCCTTCGAGGGGATGGGGCCAAGGTCGCCTAGTTCAAACGCTCGATGATGATGGCCGGGGCCATGCCGCCGCCGGCGCACATGGTGACCAGGCCGCGCTTCAGGTCGCGGCGCTCCAGTTCGTCGAGCACCGTGCCAATCAGCATCGAGCCGGTGGCGCCGATCGGATGTCCGAGCGCCATGGCCCCGCCGTTCACATTGACCTTGTCGCGATCGAGCTTCAGGTCTCGTATGAACTTCTCGGTGACGACGGCGAAGGCCTCGTTGATTTCCCATAGGTCGATGTCGTCGACCGTCAGGCCGGCGCGGGCGAGGACGCGCAGCGCCGCGGGCACCGGGGCGTTGAGCATCAGCGTCGGTGAATCGCCCTGGTTGGCCGTGGCAACGACCCGGGCGCGGGGCTTCCAGCCATGCGCGCGGGCGTAGTCCGGGGACGACAGCAGCAGAGCCGCGGAGCCGTCGACCACGCCCGACGAATTGCCCGGGTGATGG
>CAIQDO010000063.1 GCA_903870555.1 uncultured Caulobacteraceae bacterium | reverse complement strand
CGGCGCATGCGGCCCTCGACGGTCGGCACGCCGCTCCAGCGGGTGAGCAGCAGGGTGATCCGGATCGGCCCGGGCATCGACCACTGGCCGAGGCCGGCCTCGACGGCGATCAGCCACAGGCCCCACCAGACGCAGGCGTCGCCGAAGTAGTTCGGGTGGCGGGTGTAGCGCCACAGCCCGCTCTGGAGCACCTTGCCGGCGTTGGCGGGATTGGCCTTAAAGGCGACAAGCTGGAAGTCGCCGATGCTCTCGAACAGGATACCGATCACGGCCAGACTCGCTCCGGCTATGGCCACCGGTCCGATCGGCAGGAGGTCTCCCAACTGGCCCAGCTGCACCGGCAGACTGACGATGAACTGAAGTGGCAGCTGCAGCGCGAACACCAGCAGCAACGAGGCGACCGGGTAGCTCCAGCCGCGGTCCTTCTGCGCCAGGGCCATCATTGTCACATAGCGTCGATCGGGACCGTGTTTCCGCCAGCGCCATAGCAGGTAGATGCCAAGTCTCAGGCCCCAGATGGTGCACAGAACCGTCAGCAACAGGGCGTGGTCGCCGCTGTGGCCGACATAGAGGAAGGTCGACCAGGCGCTGACAACCATCCCCAGCGGCCACCAGCTGTCGATGAAGCTGGGATCCTTGATCAGGACATTGACGCCCCACAGCACGATGAACAGCACCGTCGATAGGACGAAGTTCTGCAAGAGCAGCTGGAGGAAATCCATCACATCGTCCCCATCATCGTCACCGGCCCGTCGACACGGTCGCGGCGCCGAGCATCCGCGCCATGCTCCGCTCCAGAGCCTTGGGATCTCGCGCCATCGACGCGCGAACCTCGATGGCCATGATATCGGTGTCCACCTCGTCGAGTCCACGCCGGATGGCGTTCAGGCCAGTCGCGGCGATGTCCTCGGGCCGTTCCTTGCGGCCGGCCACATGAGCGGCCATGCGCGTGTCGACCGAGCCGACGATCAGCGCCGTGACCTTGGTGTTCTGGCCGGCCAGTTCGGCGCGCAGGCAGGTGGCGGCCGCCCGGCCGGCGAATTTCGAGGGGCTGTAGCCGCCCATCGCCGGCACGGCGACGAGGCCGCCGGAGGACAGCACATTGACGATCGCCCCGCCGCCGTTCCGCGCCAGGATCGGGGCGAAGGCCCGGGCCATGGCCAGGGGTCCGAAATAGTTGACCTCCATCTCCTCCCGGGCCGCGGCCAGGTCGGGCGCGCCCAGCAGGGTCTGACCGAGGAAGGCGCCGGCGTTGTTGATCAGGATCGATACGTCGCCGCAGGCGGCGGCCGCCTCGGCGATCTGGTCGGGGCGGGTGACATCCAGGCGCAGGGGGACGGCGCGGCCCGGCGCCTCGGCGGCGAGATGGTCGGCCGAGGCCGGATCGCGGGCGGCGACCCACACCTTGCGAGCGCCAGCGGCCAGCAGGCCCCGCACGAACGCCTCGCCGATACCGCGGTTGCCGCCGGTGACCAGGGCGACGCTGCCCGCGATCTCCATCAGATTGCCGGCCGATCGCTGAGGGCCAAGACCCAGGCGCTGGCGGGCGTTCCCGCCTTCTGAGCTTCCATCACACCGACATCCACATAGTCGCGCCAGCCGACGATCCGGTCGCCATCGAACTCCAATACGCCGGCGTAGGGCGCGCGGACCACCTTGCCGTCGATGCCGACATATTCATCGACGCCCTCGACGAACAGACGGTTCCCCGACTCCGCG
>CAIQDO010000062.1 GCA_903870555.1 uncultured Caulobacteraceae bacterium | reverse complement strand
GGGTGTTTCCCGAGGCTGCATCGACCGCCGAGGTCACCGTCAGGCCCGAGGCCTTGGCGTCGGTGATCGAGACGTTTCCGGTCCCGGTGTTGGTGAAGCCCGCCAGGCTGTCGAACAGATTGGCGTCGGTCAGGCTCGCCCCGCCGATCGACGAACCGGTCAAACTCGCCGTGGTGATCACGCCCGACGTCTGACTCAACGCGCCGCCCGAGGACAGATTGACCGTGCCGCCGGCCGCCTTGACGTTGGCCGCCAGTGTCAGCGAGCCGCCATTGGTCGTGGTCAGGGTCAGGGTGGCGCCCGAGGCCGCGTCGACCGCCGAGGTCACCGTCAGGCCAGAGGCCTTGGCGTCGGTGATCGAGACGTTTCCGGTCCCGGTGTTGGTGAAGCCGGCCAGGCTGTCAAACAGATTGGCGTTGGTGAGGGTCACCCCGCCGCTCGCCGTGCCCGTAATTGCGCCGGCGGTGATGGCCCCCGCCGGATTTTCGACGATGAAGGAGCCGGAATTGAAGTGAACGGTCTGCGCCCCGGCCTCGACCACGTCGTCCAAAGCAATGCCGCTGGCGCCGGCGAAGCTGGTGTCTCCCTTGGTCGCCGTGGTCTGGCCGACGATCAGGGCGTCGCTCGTAAGGCTCAGCGTCCCGCCCGAGGCCGTCAGGACCACCCCAGACGCGTCCAACAGATGAACGGCCGTCACGGTCAGGTTGCGCGTGGCCGTGAGGTTCGTGGTCGGGGTGAAATCGGCCAGGCCGTGGACTGTGAAGTCGCGGCCAGGCGTGAAAACGGGATTCAGGGTCTGGCCGGCGAAGGTCGTCGCGGTGACCGTGTAGTCGCGCGCCACGATCGGTCCGCTCGACAGGTTGAGGGTCGTTCCGGCCGAGAGCGTGAGATCCACGCCGGCTCCGAGTGCTTCGCCGACCTGGCTGAGCGCGCCGGTGGAAGACAGGCTGATCGAACCGGCGTTGTTGGTGATGGTGTTGACGGTCAGGTCCCGGGCGTCGGCCACCGTGACGTCGCCGCTGCTGGTGTTGGTCACCTCGGTGAGACCGTCGATCTGGTTGGCGGCTGACAGGCTGAACCCACCGACCGAGGCTCCAGACAAGGTGGAGGCGGTGACCACGCCCGCCGATTGGCTCACCGCGCCGGCGGAACTCAGAACGACCGTTCCAGCGCTGACATTGGCGCCAAGGATCAACCCGCCCTGCGTCGCGGCGAGGGTAAGGGTATTGGCCGTCCCGGCGTCGACCACGCCGGTCACGCTCAGGCCCGAGACCTTGGCGTCGGTGATGGCCACATCGCCCTGGCCTGTGTTCGTGAAGGAGCCGAGGCTATCGAACAGGTTGGCGCCCGTCAGGCTCGCACCGCCCACCGAGGCGCCCGAAACTGTGGCGGTGGTGATCACGCCGCTGGTCTGGCTGATCGGTCCGGCGGAGTTGAGGCTTACCGAACCGCCGGTGGCGGACAGATTCGCCGACAGATTCACCCCGCCGGCGGATGTGGCCAGGGCCAGGGTGTTTCCCGAATCGGCGTTGACCGCCCCGGTGACCGACAGGGCTTGGGCGTTGCTTAAACTGAAGCCGCCGACGCCGGTGTTGGTGAAGCCGGTCAGGGAGCCGACCAGATTGGCGCCCGTCAGGCTTGCGCCGCCGACGCTGGAGCCGGAGAGGGCGGCGGTGGTGACGACGCTGCCCGCCGCCTGGGTGACGGAGGCCCCAGACACGAGGCTCACGGCGCCCGTGCTGACGTCGGTCGTGAGATTGCCGTTGACCGCGAGTGCGCCGGTCGCGGCGAGGCTGAGATCCCCATGGCTGACGGTGATATCTTTAGAAACCGTCAAGGCGGCGTTGGCCGCGATCGTCTGGATCGCAAGTCCCTGAGACAGGCTGACGCTCTGATCGACGGCGAAGCCGGCGCCGGTCGCTTGGATCAGAATCGGCAGGTCGGCCACAAAAGCCGGGGTCGTCGAATAGCCTTCCGCTTTGGCCAGGGCGCCGGCAAAGCCGGAGGCCGAATAGGTGGTCGCGCTCGTGCCGAAAAGCAGGTCGCCGCCAAAGAGGTTCACGCCGCCCGTCGTGCCGGTTGCGACGGCCAGACCGGCGGCGTTCAGCGCGCCCGTGGCCGGGTTGGCGGCGATGGTCGTCAGAACCGTCGAGCCGGCGGCGCTTTTGATCGCGCCGGTGGGAACAGCGAAATAGTAGTAGCCGTTGGCGCCGGTGTCGGCGACGCCCCGCGACACGCCATCGACGGTCAGGCTGACCGGCACGGCGCCATTCAATCCGCTCGCAAGCGGCGTCACGCCCAGGTCGCCATAGGCGAAGCCGGAGATCGCCTCGGCGCCGTTGGGCAAAAACGCCTTCAGATAGGGGTAGAGGCCGGCTGTCCCGCCGCCCCAGACGCTTGTATCGAATCCGCTCGGCAGGCCGCCCGTCTGCAACTGGAGCGTCGTCAGGCCTGATACGCCAGCAGACTGGGCGTTGCTGTCCAGACCGATGCCGGAAGCCTGGCCGGTCGTGAGGGTGTCGTAGACGGAAACCGTGACCGTTCCGCCGACGTCGTTAAGGCCGATGAGGCCGCCTGCCGATGTCAGGGCTCCGGCTGAAGCGCTGACCGCGCCGGTCGCCAGGGCGCCATCGACCGAGGCGACCACGGCGCTGCCGGAGGCGGGTCCATTGTAGCCGAGCAGTCCGCCCGCCTGAACGGTCGCGCCCGCGCCTCCCGTGGCGGTGACCGCCCCGCTGGCGGCGCTGTTGGAGATCGGCCCGTTGTTGAAGGCGACCAGGCCGCCGGCGAGGGCCTGGCCGTTGACCCCGGCCGTCGCGGACACCGATCCGGTGGCGTAGCTGCCGTCGATCGAGGGGGAAGGCGCGCCGGCATTGCCAGAAGGGCTGTTGGTGCCGGTCAGACCGCCCACGCGGACATCGGCGCCGACGCCAGCGACCGATCCCGTCGCGTAGCTGCCGGTGATGGGGCCGAGATTGGTGCCGACCAGGCCGCCAACGCGGACGTATCCGTTGACGGTATCATTGACGAACGCGCTCATGTCGCCGGTGGCGCTGACCGCGCCCGTCGCGAAACTGTTGCT
>CAIQDO010000061.1 GCA_903870555.1 uncultured Caulobacteraceae bacterium | reverse complement strand
GTTAGATAAATATAGCCAATGCATGTCTAAAGGCATGGGAGCGATTGCCGCGCCGCGATGGAGTCGATGACTCGGATTCTGGCAATACATTGTATTAAACATGCTCACGTGCGCCCAATTCGAATGGGCCACGCCGCTGAACGGTTGATAGACGTCGTTGTAGAAATCTATGAAACCGGCATCTTCGGCCATCTTGCGGGTGCTAAGACCGGACCAACTTCCGAGGTTTACCTCGACGAACGCCTCCATGCGTTGGGCCGCTAACCAATCACTCCAAATTTCGATCATTTTGGCTAGCTCGGCAATTTCATCTGGGTCGGCTGATGCCTCCATTGCTCGTTTTTGATGCGCGATCTGAAGTTTGATGGCGCCCTGCCCATCCTCGATGAACCGCTTCGCGCGTGCACTTGGATCTTGCAAAATCCAAGCAAAGCTAATAAAGACGTCGGCAATTGCTCTCAGTATTATCGGCGCAATGTGAGGTGTCCAAATGCCTGGAGAGTATGCCATTTCGATCACCAATGTTGATTGCCGACAAAGGAGCGCAGTTACTACCTCGAATGCGTCAACTGCGTTTAGGTCCAGCGGCCAGTTCGCAAGCCTAGCGCGCAAATCTACGCGGATGGCGTTTCGATATCCTGCAATGAACAGTTCGAATGGATCGTCTCCATCGGCAGCTTCGTCCTCAAGTGTGTCTTTAAACAGGCAAGGGCCGAAGCCTGCGATGCCATCCCAGAAGACTTCGACCCAGGTTGCGGGCCGTCCGAAACCAGCTCCATCCGGGCCCGCCGGCATAAAGAGCATCGAGGCCGAGGCTCGGAAGGGACCCGCAGCCCGGCGTGACTCCTCAGTTTCGGGGTAGCGGTCGATGACCTCGAAACGGCGAACATGGTCGTCGACTAGGTGTGGCGCGACGAGGATCATACCCTGCTCGAGCCCCATCCCGTACGCGATAGCTATGGACAGGACAGGAATACGACCCATGCGATCGTAAAATTCGCCCAGTAACTGGGGAAACCGAAGCGTCTGCTCCGTGCTCGGCTCCAGATTTCCAAGGAATGCGAGGGGATGTTCTGGTAGAACGGACGTTAAAGGCGCCAGGGAGCGCCGAATTGCGGCTAAAGTACTGCGGTTTAAGGCGTTCAGGACAGACAATTTTGCATCAGACGAAAGGTCGGTGAATGCGCTGAACTTGGCAAACATCGGGCGCTCTGAGCCACCAGTCGCTGCGCGCGCCGCCTGTCCCAGGGCGCCGCAAACCTGTTGCGCCACCGCATATCCGCAGTGGTCAATAACCAATCCAATCCACAGGGCTTCGGGTACGAGCTGTTGGGTCCAGGAATATTGAGAAAATTTGGCCCCGAGCTTGTGCATAAATGGCGGCACGAGTTTCCGCCTCACTGCGACATGATCTCCCAAGACAGGCTGGCGTATTTCGTCGGACAAATATTCTCTCCTGTGTTTTAGTCAGATTCACATGACGAGAAGCTGTATCAGGTAAGGAACCCGGCGACATTTTCTTTAGTTTGGAGTCGGGCAGCCGATGGCTGCGTGGCGCCGTGTTTGCCCGGAAAGCCGACAACGCTCATTCCCCAAACAGACCGCTGAGCCGCGCCCTTCTGTTTCCCACACCACCGTGCATAGCCAGAAGCCCCTCCGGCTCCGACACGAACCAAGCAAAGCTCCCCCACGCCAGCTGCGCCACCGTCTTCTTGAACCCCGCCGCCTGGCGGTCCTGGTAGGCCGTCACGAAAGCGACCTGCGACTGCTTGAACCCGGCGGCGTCGGTGAGCGCGAAGATCGCCGCCTGCCGGCGCGGCGTGATGGCGCCGTCGCTCGCCACCACCTCGACGAAAACGATCAGCGGGTCGGCAGGTCCCAGGTCGGCCAGGATCAGGTCCGGCAGATTGGCCGAGGCGTCGATCTTCAGGCCGATGGCGTTGGCGATGGCGTCGTCCCGCACCACGACCTTGTTGCCGCTCTCGCTCAGCCAGATGACGGCGGGTTTTTCGAGGAAGGCCTCGGCAAAGACTTCGATCACCGCACGGGAGATTATCGAACTCGGCCCAGGCGCGAGCTGCCGCGTCTCGCCGTTCGGGAACGTCACCAACACGCCGGAGGTCTTGCCGGCCGCGCCGGCCAGCATGATGTTGACCCGTGCGAGCGCGCTCTTGCTGAGATGTTTCGCCTGAAACGCGCTGATCGCCTGGGCCAGCGCGCCTTCATCGAGATCGGGATCGAACAGCGCCGCGAAATCCGCCTTCAAGGCGTAGCGCGGCCGGCCCGAGGTGGTCGGCAGATCCTCGCGGCGCAGGACAGCGCCGATGGCCACAAGCCCATCCCGCAAGGTCTCGTCGCGGATCGGCTCGCGCGTATTGTCGGCGTACCAGCGCGCGCCGGGGATATGCACTGTCTTCTTGAGGATATCGGCGGCGTAGGCTTGGCGATCCGCATCGTCCGGTTTCGCCGCCTGTTCGGTTGTCATGCGGTAGACGTGCACCGGACCTAGATAGACGTCAGCGGCCTCGATCGCCCCGATGTAGAGCGCGGCGAACACCGTGCTCGCGGCCAATTCACGAATGCAGTAGTTCCGGTTCGGCGTTCCCTCGGGAAAGATCAGGGGCAGTCGTTGGGCGACCAACTCGCGACTGGCGTAGGGCGGAAGATCGCTCAAGTCGTGGTCCCGGCGTAGAGCTTCGTGCACTCCGCCTCGATACGGTCGCGCGCCGCGCCACTCTCGACCAGCCGCCTCAGCCCGGTCAAGCTTCGCACCGGCGGCAGGGGAAGTCCCTCCAACTCGTAGGCCGACACTGCGACGCTGCCGCTCACGCAGCGGAAAACGCGGTCCGCCGCCGCGCTATTGAGAAACGCCGCCACCACGTCGGCGGACACGGCCGGCGTTGCGACGATGGGCTTGACCATGTTCAAATGGTTCTCGACCACCACCGAACCCCTGTGCGCATCGAGGAAGGTCTGCGAAAGACAGGCCGCGATCAGCCGTCGCGCCTGTTCCTTGGCCGTGGTTCTTTGCAGCAGCACGCAGGGCGTGTCGACCAGCAGCCAGTCGTCGCCCGGGTGCACCTCGAAATAGGGAGCGTGGTTCTTCTTGTCGGCGCGGAACACGAAGG
>CAIQDO010000060.1 GCA_903870555.1 uncultured Caulobacteraceae bacterium | reverse complement strand
GGCGCGCGCAGCGGGGAGCTCAAGTTTCCGACCGCGCCTGACGAGTAGCGCGCTCTACCTGCCGCGGCGAAACCAAGCTCGCCATGTCCCCACCCCGCATAGCGGGAAAAATGGCGGTGGATTAACCAAATTGCCGATATGGTGATGTCTGAAGAGGGCGCGAGCGTGGCGCCGCGGCAGGACATTCTAGAGCCTGACACAGCCTTTAGATCTGTTCCGCCAAAAGGTGTCAGGCGCTAGGACGCCTGGGCCTTGGCGACGGCGGCGGCTTCCGTTTCGTCGTAGATCGGCAAGGTGATGGTGAACGCCGTCCCACGGCCATCTCCGCTCTCGCAGGCGATGGCGCCTTCGTGCCGCGTCACCACCGTATGGACGAGCGCCAGACCCAGACCGACGCCCTCCGACCCGTTTAGAGCGCCACGAGCACTGTCGAATTTCCGAAACAATCTGGCGACCTGCGTCTGAGCCATGCCACTGCCGGTGTCGGCGATCTCGCAAGCCACGGCTTGGCGGCCATTGAGCGTGCTTGTGTCCAGGCGGCAAGTCACCGCGGCGCCGGCTGGACTGAACTTCACGGCGTTGTCCAACAGATTGATCATGGCGCGTGTAAGCAGGCCTCGATCGGCGAGTACGACATATTCGATATCGTCGGGATCGAATTGGATGGTCACACCCGCGGCGTCCGCCAAGGGCCAGACGACGTCGACGGCATCCAGGATCGCATGGCACAAATCGATCGGCTCGAGTGCATAGTCCGCGGACTCGGCCTTGGCCAACCGTACGAACGCGTCCGCCAAATCCAGGGTCCGGCCGGTCTGGTACTCGATCCGGTCGCGCATCGCGCCGGGCGCCGTCTCGAATTCGGGATGATTGATGATCGCCATGATCGCCGCGAGAGGCGTGCGCATGTCATGAGACAACAGTTCGAGGGCGTCCTCACGCTGTCGCATCGCCGATACCAGCGGTGTGACGTCAGCCAGATGAACGATCCAGCCCGTCGGCTCGCCATCGCCACTGGAGGTCGGCGTGAAACGGAGTTCATAGGCCCGACCGGTGGGGCCAATACCGGTCAGGGGGCGCGCGGATCCCAGGGATCCGAAAGCGTCGGACCGATCCGGCGGCGGCCACAAGGGGCGAGCGTCGCGTGCGTAGGCGGCGATGGTGTTCATCATCGGATCAATCGAGTCATTGGGCGACGCCGACACGCCTATGCGGCCGGCGAAATCGCTGGCAGCCTGGTTAACGGTCAGAATCCTGCCGCCGCGATCGACCACCAGCACGGGGTCGGGAAAATTGGCCAGGATATCCTCGACGAACCGGCGCAGGTTGGAGATTCGCGTCTTGGTTTCCTCAAGCAGGGTGATCTGTTGCAGCACGATGTCGCCGCCGCCCGCCGCCAAGCGAGATTGTTCGACCAAGGCCCCGCCGCCGGAACGCTCAAGCGCCCGCAGTTCGTCCGCGAAATAGGCGCTTGCCGCGTTCAGCCGCCGCCAACCCCAATAGGGTATCAGGATGGCGAGCGTCACCAAATAGGCCGCCGGCGGCATCCAAGTGTTCAGGGCGACAACGCCAAGAAGGGAAAGGCCGAGGGGAAGGGCGCTCATTGCCGCCGCGAACAGCAAGTTGTCCCGCGGCCCCAGCCGGACAAGGGCGATGAGCAGCAACCAGAGCGGTCCCAGGCTCGCAAGAAGGGTCGCCCACTTCGACGCCGGTACAATCCCGCCGCCCTTGAGCAGGCTGTTGAGAATGTTGGCGTCAACCTCGACGTTGGGCATGCCGTCGGCCGAGGACATCGGCGTCGCATAGTTGTCGAGCAGGCCCGGCGCCGTCGCCCCCAACAGCACGTACTTGTCCCGGAAAAACCCAGGTCGAATCTTGCCTCCCAGCACCGCGATCGCCGGAACGGTCGTGAAGGTCCCCGGGGGCCCGGCATAGGGGATCAGCATTTCGCCGGCCCGCGGCGGGACCGACACCTCGGCTCCGCTTGACCGCGCCATCTGCAGCACCAGTCTCGGAGTGGGCCGTCCCTGAATCTTGTCGTAAAGGAAGGTCCGCCGGACAACACCATCCTCATCGGCGACGGCGTCGACGATTCCGACACCTTTGGCTGCCGAGGCGATCATCGGGATCGGCCTTAGCACGCCTTCGCCGCGCCCGCCGACGACGGGCGTTCGCGGGGCCACCACGAAAGTGTTGGTCAGCGACATGGCGTCGTGAACCGCACGGTCACTCTCTGGCGACGACGGAAGCAGGAACAGGAAGTAACAGGCGAGCGCCTTCGGGCTATCCCTGGCGATGTTGAAAATGAGTTCGGCCTCGGCCCGGCGGGGCCATGGCCATTGACCTTGCAGTTGCAGGCTCGCGGGGTCCACGGCGACGATCACGATATCGCGCCTGGCGGGCTGATGTTTAAGTCGGACGCCAAAATCATAGAGGGCATTGTCGAGCCGGGTCGTTGCGCCGGACACCGCCAGGGTCGACAGCAGGGCGGTCGAGAAGATCGCCGTCGCGAACCATTCAATCCATAGCCGTCGCCGCCGTGCCTCAAGCGGGAGGGTCGGCGGCGGTCGCCGAATTCCGGGTTTGTCCCGTCTCCTAGACAGAGCCGATATCCGCTTCAGGTCGTCGCGAGCCAGGGTCGACCGTCGCCTTGGTCGGACAATCGACAAAGGTTGAGCCGTCCATATCAACCCTCCGACCGTGGTCGCGCCGTGTGGGCTCGGCCTGACGGGTCCAGACCGAGAAACCACCTCAAATCTCTAGACCATTGCGCGTCTTGCGTGAACTCTCCGACCGGAATTGCGAGCGCTGCTGGTCAGCGGCGCGACGTCCGGTTAGCATCGTGCAACTTCGCGCAAGCCGGGAGGCTCGGTCATGGCCGGTCCAAACACCCTGATCTTCGTCGACATGCCCAGTGACGATCCGGCGGCCGCCGCCCGGTTCTACTGTGAGGTGATGGGCTGGGATGACGACCCTCGTTCGACCGGCCTGTTCCATCGCCTGATCCCCGGCGGCTTCTTCCCAAACAGCGATGGCGGTCGCAGCGACGTGGGCAATCTCCACATCGGCCTTTCGCTGGCCTCGAACGTTCGACCTCATCCGGAGCCCGCCGGGGTCGCGCCGAGGCGCGTGAGCACCGAAGGGCGCAAACCGCGGGTGTGGATTCTGGTCGGCGAAGGCCAGTCCGACGCGGACATTCTCGACAAGGCGGTCAGACGCGGCGCGCGCGTCTTGTGGCGCGACCACTATTGGGCGGAGTTCAACGGTTACAATTCCGCTTTCCGCGACCCTTGGGGCAATGAGATCGTCCTGTGGACCCGGGCGGGAGCGCATCCGGCCGTTCCACCCGAGTTCACGCGCGAATAACAGGCAGGCGGCGCCTTTCGGGCCGCGAAACCTTGACAGGCCCCGCGCCCGGTCGAAGAGTGATCACAGATGAACCGACTTCCAAACCCCTGCGCCGACTCCAATGAAGCGCGACAGTTCCTGGACGCCCATCCGGAGGTCCAGTTTTTCGAAATCCTGTTCACGGCTCTGTCCGGCGTGCCACGCGGCAAGCGGCTGCGGCGGCATGAACTGATGGCGATCTATGAATACGGCCGTTTTCTGCCCGGCTCGGTGCTGGTCTGCGATGTCACCGGTCAGGATTGCGAGGACACGGGACTGGTATGGGAGGATGGCGACGCCGACCGGCTGGCCAAGCCGGCGCCGGGCACCTTGGTGAAGGCCCCGTGGCTTGGCGACGATGTCGCCCAAGTGATCACGTCGATGTATGAGCTCGACGGCCGGCCCAATGATCTGGACCCGCGCCATGTGTTGCGCGGCGTGCTTGAACGCTTCGCCGCTGACGGCCTGACCCCCGTGGTGGCCTGCGAACTCGAATACTATCTGGTCGATCCCAGGCGCACGCCGTCGGGCGGCGTCACTCTGGCGGGAGCCCAGGGACGCGGCGGAGTCGCGGGCACGGGCGAGCGACCCACGCTGCATGGCGTCTATGGCCTGAGGGAACTCGAAGACTTCGCGCCTTTCCTGCGCGACCTGTGGGCGATGGCCGACGTTCAAGGCGTGCCTCTTGAGGGCGCCATCGCCGAATACGCCCCCGGGCAGCTCGAACTGACGTTGAAGCACGGCCCGGACGCGCTGCGCGCCGCCGATGAGGCGGTGATGTACAAGCGAATCGCCAAGGGGGTCGCCGTCCGTCACGGGGCCGAGGCGACGTTCATGGCCAAGCCGTTCGCGGATCGCGCCGGCAACGGACTTCACCTGCATGTCAGCGTCAACAACGCCGACGGGGACAACATCTTCGCCAGCGAGGATCCAGCGGGGACGCCGGCTTTGCGCCACGCCATCGGCGGAATGAAAAGCCTGCTGGCCGACGGCATGGCCATCTTCGCCCCCAACGCCAACTCCTATCGCCGCTTCCGGGCCAATTCCTACGCGCCGGTCGCCCCGACCTGGGGGGTGAATAACCGAACCGTTTCCCTGCGCGTGCCGGCCGGCCCGCCCAAGGGCAGGCATGTCGAGCATCGGGTCGGCGGCGCCGACGCCAATCCGTACCTCGCCTTGGCGACGCTGCTGGCCGGCGTCCACCATGGCCTGACCAACGGCATCGATCCGGGGCCGCCGGTGGTGGGTGACGGGTATGCCGCCGCCGCCAAAATGGACCTGCGGTTGCCTGCCAACTGGTTCGCCGCCGTCGACTGCTTCGAGGCGTCGCCGGTGATGCGTGACTACCTCGGCGACCGTTTCGTCACCATGTTCGGCAAGGTCAAGCGCACGGAACAGGACCGGTTCTTCGAAGTGGTCTCGCCGTTGGACTACGACTGGTATCTGAAGAACGCCTGAGTCCAGACCGGTCCATGCGTCCCCCGTTCCGCCCCCTCAAGTCCTCCCGCCGGTCGCTTCTGGCTGGACTTGGCGCGGCGGCCGCCGGGCTCAGTTTCTCGGGGCTCCAAGGCTGCGCAGAGCGGGCCGCGATCGGCGCTAACGGCGAGGCGCTTAAACTCAACCTGTACAACTGGGACACCTACACCGGCAAAACCACCCTGGCGGATTTCAAGGCGGCCACCGGCATCGACGTGAAGATGAGCCTGTTCGCCACCAACGACGAACTGTTCGCCAAGCTGAAGGCCGGCAATCCAGGCTTCGACGTCATTGTGCCATCCAACGAGTATGTCACGCGCTTCCGTATCGCCAACCTGCTTCAGCCGCTCGATCTGGCGAAAATCCCGAACCGGGCCAATCTGTTACCCGCCTTTCGCGATCCGCCGTTCGATCGTGGCCGGCGTTACTCGATGCCCTACACTTGGCTGGTGCTCGGCATTGGCTACCGCAAATCCAAGGTCGACGGCGTGCCCGACAGTTGGAAGTGGGTGATGGATTCTCCGCGATATTCCGATCGTATCGCGGTGTTTTCCGAGGCCGACGACATGATCGAACTCGGCGCCAAGTACCTTGGTCATTCCGTACGCAACATTGCCCTGCCCGTGATCGATCAGGTGGCCGAGATGTGGATCCGTCAGAAGAAACACATCAAGATCTTTCACCACGATGAGGGTCAGGACCTGTTGCTGTCGGGCGAGGTGGACATTGTGATGGAGTACAATGGCGACATCGCCCAGGTAATGACCGAGGATCCGGATCTTGATTTCGTCGTGCCCCGGGAGGGCAGCATCATAAACTCGGACTCCCTGTGCATTCCCCGCGGCGCCCCGCGCCCCGATAACGCCCACAAGTTCATCAATTTCCTTCTCGACGGAAAGGTCGGCGCCGGCGTCTATGACACCATCAAATATCCGACACCCAACGCCGCCGCCCTGGCCCTGATGCCGGCCGATTATCGCGACAATCGGGTGATCTTCCCGCCCGCGGAGGCGATGGCCAAGTGCGAGTACGCCGATTTCGAGGGACTCGATCGCGCGCACCTGTTCGACGAAACGGTCACCCGGATCTTCGCCGCATGACCCACGCTTGCCCAGGGAGTTTGCCGAAAAGGCTCGGGCGACGGCGCGGCGGCTTTTCAACGCCAAGCCGCCAAGACCGCCAAGCGGCCCGTCCGACCTTTCCCAATGCGGGCGCGCATCGTCTTACAAGAGCGCGCGCGCAGCGCGCGGAATGCCTCTTGCGGTCGTTGAAAGGCTGCCGAATAGCGAACCAACGCTTGGCGACTTGGCTTCTTGGCGGTTCAAAACAGCGCCTGCCGCACCAATCAAACGGCCAGACGAGGCGACGCAGCCATGGATGAGAGCTGGAGAAAGGCCAAGGCGGCGTTCGCGGCCCTCGGCGTCCCGCCGGTTTTCTGGCTGATGGCGTTCTTCCTTATCCCTCTGGGTGTGATCTGGGGTTACAGCTTCGGCGAGAACAAGAGCCTGACGGAAATCGCCGTCAACGGCACATTCAGCAACTACGCCCACGCCATCAAGCCATTGTACCTCGGCATCATCTTCAAGTCGTTCGTGTTCGCCGCGATCACCACCGCGCTGTGCCTGGTGGTGGGTTTCCCTGTCGCCATCGCCATTACCTTCGCCTCCGAGAAGACCAAGGCCTGGCTGTTGCTGTTGATCATGCTGCCATTCTGGACCAATTTGCTGATCCGGACCTACGCCTTGATGGCCGTTCTGCGGACCGAGGGCTACATCAACTTTACGCTGGCGCTCCTGTGGCATGGCGTGAGCCATGTTACCGCCCTGGCCGGCCATCCCCTGCCGCCGTTCCATCCCCTGGCCCTCCTGCACAACAATTTCGCGGTGATTTTCGGCCTGGTCTATGTCCAGTTGCCGTTCATGGTGCTGCCGCTTTACGCGGCCCTCGACCGGCTCGATCGCTCCCTGCTGGAGGCCAGCCTCGACCTGGGCGCCGGCCACGTCACCACCTTCGCCCGGGTGGTGGTCCCGCTTGCGATGCCGGGGATCGTCTCGGGGGTCCTGGTGACCCTGATTCCGTCGGTGGGCGCCTATCTCACGCCCGACCTGCTTGGCGGGCCGTCCAGCCAGATGATCGCCAATGTCATCGAACGCCAGTTCAAGACGGCCAATGACTGGCCTTTCGGCGCCGCCCTCTCGTTCCTGCTGATGTACATGACCTTCCTGGCCATCGCCGTGCAGGCGATCGTGTCGCGCGGTCGCCGGGCGAGGGAGGGCTGAGCATGGTGTCCGCGAAACCCCGGCCGGGCCGGACCCAGCCAGGACCTTTGGAGTACCTGCGCCGGTGGCCGATCCGTGGCTGGCTCGCGCTGGTCGTGATCTACCTCTACGCGCCGCTGATCACCCTGATGGCGTTCAGCTTCAACGCCAGCAAGCGCAACATCGTCTGGCGCGGCTTCACCCTGGACTGGTACGCCAAGGCGTTTGCCGACACGGACCTGATCGTCGCCTTCGGCAACTCCCTGACGATCGCGGCGGTGTCGACCGTGGTCAGCGTCGCCCTCGGCGCCCTGACGGCGTTGCTGCTGTGGCGGTTCCGATTTCCGTTCAAACCCGTGCTGGAGGGGGCCTTGAGCCTGCCGATCGTCGTGCCGGAGATCTGCATGGGCGTGGCGATGCTGGTGTTCTTCACCCAGATCCTGCCGTGGCCGACGAGCCTGCCCTGGCCCCTGAACCTGGGCGCGATCATTATCTCCCACATCTCGTTCTCGTTCAGCTTCGTGGCCATCGTCATTCGCGGACGGCTGGCGTCGTTCAACCGTGAACTGGAGGAGGCCGCCAAGGATCTTGGGGCGGGGGAGTGGCGGATTTTCTGGGACGTGCTGGCGCCTCACATGCGGCCCGGACTGTTGGCTGGCGGCCTGCTGGCCTTCACCCTCAGTCTCGACGACTTCGTCATCACCTTCTTCACCTCCGGACCGGACACCACGACCTTCCCGGTGAAGGTCTATTCGATGGTGCGGTTCTCCGTGACGCCGGAGGTCAACGCCGCCTCGACGATTCTGATCGTGCTAACGGTCGCCTTGACGGCGATCGCCCTCAGGGTGTCCGGCGGAGCCGTGGCGACACTCGAAGCCGGGGAGGGGCTCTGAATGAGCGCGTCGAAGACGATCATCCGCTTCGAGAACCTGACCAAGCGTTATGGCAAGGTGGTGGCTGTCGACGGCGTCGACCTGTCGATCGAGGAAGGCGAGTTCTTCGCCCTGCTCGGGCCATCGGGCTGCGGCAAGACCACGCTGCTGCGCATGCTCGCCGGCTTTGAGACTCCGACCGAGGGGCGTATCCTGATCGACGGCCAGGACATCAGCCGTACGCCGCCCAACAAGCGCCCGGTCAACATGGTGTTCCAGTCCTATGCGGTGTTCCCGCACATGACCGTCGCCGACAATGTCGCCTATGGCCTCAAGGTCGATGGCGTGCCGGGGGCCGAACGATCCCGCCGGGTCGAGGAAGCCCTCGCCCTGGTCAAACTCGACGGCTACGGGGGCCGCAAGCCCGACCAGCTCAGCGGAGGCCAACGCCAGCGTGTCGCCCTGGCCCGGGCCCTGGTCAAACGGCCGAGGGTTTTATTGCTCGACGAGCCGCTTTCCGCCCTGGACGCCAAGCTGCGGGAAGCCATGCGTTCGGAATTGACTCAACTTCAAGAGAAGGTCGGCATCACCTTCCTGATCGTCACCCACGACCAGGATGAAGCCCTGGCCATGGCCAGCCGCTGCGCGGTGATGAACCGCGGCCTGCTGCAGCAGGTCGCCACCCCAAGCGATCTCTATGAATTTCCCAATTCGCGCTTCGTCGCCGACTTCATCGGTTCGGTGAACCTGTTCGAGGGCCGCCTGGCGGTGGACGAACCCGATCACGCCGTCGTCGTCTGCGGCGACCTGCCGACCCGCATTTTTCTCGACCATGGCGTCACCGGCGCGCGGGACGGGACTGTCTGGGTCGCCCTTCGACCAGAGAAGATCGAACTTCACAAACGCGGGGACGGACGGGCCCCGCCGGTGCTTGAGGACACCCCAGAGGGGCACAATCTGGCGCCTGGCATCATCCGGCACATCGCCTACCTTGGCAGCGAGTCGGTCTATGACGTCGCCATCGAGGGAGGACGGTCGGTGAAGGCTCTGCGATCGAATCTGACCCGGCGGGACCAGGAGGACTTTACCTGGGACGAGCCGGTGTGGCTGGCTTGGCACGCCTGCTCGTCGGCGGTGCTCCTGTCATGACCGCCGCGCGGCCCGTCCTCGGTGTCACCTGCTGTACGCGCGTCATGGGAACGGAATTCGCCCAGGCAGTGATCAATCGCTATGTGGCAGCGGCCATGGAGTGGGGCGATGTGGCCGCGCTGCTGGTGCCCGCCCTGCCTGAGTTGATGCGCGCCAGCGAGGTCGCGCCGCGTCTCGATGGCCTGCTGCTCACCGGCAGCCCGTCGAACGTTGATCCCGTCGCCTATGGCGAAGCCGGGGCCGCCGATGCGGAGGGACCCTATGACCCGGCTCGTGACGCGATGACCGGCGACCTGATCACCGCCATGCTCGACCTGGGCAGGCCCGTGTTTGGCGTGTGCCGCGGTTTCCAGGAGATCAATGTCGCCTTCGGCGGAACCCTTCGCCGCGACACCAGTCGCAATCCCGACCTGCTGGCCCATCACGCGCCGCAAACCGCGACGTTCGACGACATGTTCGCCCATCAACACGACGTGACCCTCACCCCGGGCGGGCTCCTGAGTCGCGGACTCGGTCGTGACCGCCTGTCGGTCAACTCCGTCCATTTCCAGGGCGTCGGCCGTCTGGGCGATGGCCTGACCGTGGAAGCCAGAGCGCCGGATGGTGTCGTGGAAGCGATCTCCGCCCGGGTCAACCGGGCGCCGGTCGTCGCCGTCCAATGGCACCCGGAGTGGCGCACCGCGGACAATCCCGACTCCCAGGCCTTCTTTCGGCTTCTCGGCCTGGCCCTGCGCGGCGAACTCGCCGTCGACTGACCCTATGCTCAAGGATCCCCCAAAGTGACCCCTCGCAACTACGACATCGCCGAACTTCGCCGTCTCGACGTCGCTCACCACCTGCCGGCCCAGGCGGATTACAAGCTGCAGCGAGACGCCGGCGGCAGTCGCATCATCACGCGCGCCGACGGCTGCTTCATCTACGACGGCGACGGAAACGCCATCCTCGACGCCATGGCGGGGCTGTGGTGCGTCCAGGTGGGTTATGGCCGCAAAGAACTTGCGGAAGCGGCCTACGAGCAGATGCTCGAACTGCCTTACTACAACACCTTCTTCAAGACGGCCGCGCCGCCGACGGTGATGCTGGCCGCCAAGGTCGCCTCGCTGCTCGGCGGCAATCTTCAGCACGTGTTCTTCAACAATTCGGGGTCGGAGGCGGTCGACACCATCATCCGTCTGGCGCGCTATTACTGGCAGGTGAAGGGGGAACCGGGCCGCAACGTCATCATCTCGCGCGTGAACGGCTACCATGGCTCCACGATCGCCGGCGCCAGCCTCGGCGGCATGAAGGCGATGCATGACCAAGGCGGTCCTTGGGTGCCTGGAATTGAGCACGTGATGCAGCCCTACGCCTTTCAGGAGGGCTTCGGGGAAGACGCCGCGACCTTCTGCGCGCGGGCCGTTGACGCGATCGAACAGCGCATCCTGGAGGTCGGCCCCGAGACCGTCGCCGCCTTCATCGGCGAACCCGTGCAGGGCGCGGGCGGGGTGATCATCCCGCCGGACGGCTACTGGCCGGCGGTCGAGGCGGTGTGCCGCAAATACGGCATCCTGCTGATCTGCGACGAGGTGATCTGCGGCTATGGGCGGCTGGGGTCCTGGTTCGGATTCCAGCACTATGGGGTCAAGCCCGATCTGGTCAGCATGGCCAAGGGGCTGTCATCGGGGTACCTGCCGATCTCGGCGGTCGGCGTGGCCGATCACATCGTCGAGACGTTGCGCGAAAAGGGCGGCGACTTCGTCCACGGCTATACCTACTCTGGGCATCCGACCTCCGCCGCCGTGGCGCTGAAGAACCTCGAGATCATGGAGAGGGAGGATCTGGTGGGGCGGGTGAAGTCCGACACCGGGCCCTATCTCGCCGCCGCCCTGGCCGATCTCGCCGGCCATCCGCTCGTGGGCCAGACCCGGTCGCTCGGCTTGATCGGCGCGGTCGAGATCGTAGCGGAACAGGGGACCAACCATCGCTTCAGCGGGGTGGCCGGCAAGGCCGGTCCGATCGTGCGCGACGCCTGTATAGAAAACGGCCTGATGGTGCGCGTGGTGCGGGATACGGTGGTGATGAGCCCGCCTCTGGTGATCAGCCGGCCGGAGATCGACAGGCTGGTGGGGACGATCCGCGGGGCCCTCGATCAGGTGACGCCGGCGCTTCGCGACCTCAAGGCGTGAAGTCGGGACGGTCAGTCCTCAAGCCGCAGGCGGTTGCCGATCAGTCCCATTCCGTCGGTAATGTCCGCCGCGACGGCGCGCCGCAGCCCAGCCTCGTCTCCCGCGACAATGGCCTGAAGAGCCATGTGGTGCTGGTCGGCGAAGTGATCGGCCGGATGCTGTTCGTAGACGGTGCGCATATAGGGGCCGAACTGCAGCCACAGCGCCTCGATCAATCGGTTGAGCGTATTGCGGCCGTTGGCGCGATAGAGGGCGAAATGGAACGCGCAATTGCCTTCGGTGTAGCCATGGACGTCGCCCTCGGCGATCGACCGGTCGATGCCGGCGTCGATGGCCCGCAAGCGTTCGATCGCCGCCGCGTCCAGATTGGGCAGGGATCGGGCGGCCGCCTCGGGCTCAAGCAGCAACCGGCAGGCCAGCAGGTCGGCGAAGCGTTCCGGCGTCAGCGGCGGTACTTCGATCTTGCGCTTCGAGCGGATCAGCACCGCCCCTTCCGCCGAAAGTCGGCTGAGAGCGTCCCGAACCGGCATCTGGCTGACGCCGAGTTCCAGAGCGATGCCGCGGGTCGAAAGGCCTTCCCCAGGGATAATGGCGCCGCTGATCAGCCGTCCGCGCAGGGTCTCATAGACGCTGGCGTGAAGCAGGGGCTCCGGCGTCGCCGCGTCCGGTGCTCTGTCCAGAGTCTCGGTCAATCCCGTCGTCTCCTCGGGCACGTGGGCCGCGCCGTCTCGTCTGTTTATTTCGCCTTGGACCCTTTTGGCAAAGGGCTG
>CAIQDO010000059.1 GCA_903870555.1 uncultured Caulobacteraceae bacterium | reverse complement strand
GGTCAACCGCGTCGTCGCTCCCGAGGAGCTGATGCCGACGGCGATGAAGCTGGCAGCCGACATGGCCACCATCCCGGTCGAGACGCTGAGCACCTACAAGGGCATCATCGACCAGGGATTCGACCTGCCGTTCGGGGAGGCGATGGCGTTGGAGCACAGGCTGTCGAGCGCCAACAACCGCACCGTGACTCCCGAGATGGTCGAGGCCCGCCGGGCGGCGATCCAAGCACGCGGGCGCACGCAATAACGCCGCGCGAGCGAGGGGCCGCGCGGCGTTATCGGGTTTCGATATCCGGATCCGGGGGCACGGGCGAGTCGCCCGGCTCCCGGAGAGAGAGGCTGTAGCTTAGTCTTCCTTCGGCGTCAGGATCTGGCGACCCTTGTACATGCCGGTCTTCAAGTCGACGTGGTGCGGGCGGCGCAGCTCGCCGGTGTCCTTGTCTTCGATGAAGCTGTTGGCCCCCAGCGCATGGTGCGAGCGCCGCATGCCGGCGCGGGAGGGAGAGACTTTACGTTTCGGAACGGCCATGGCGGAATGTCTTCTGGGCTTGAAAAAGCAATCGGCGGCCGCTCGGCCGCCGTCGTGAGCGCGCGTCTATGCCGCAAATCGCTGCGGTCTTCAAGGGTTGCGGCGCACAGCTTTCCTATCGGGAGCGATCGGACGGAGCCCGACGGGGCCAATAATCGGTTTTATCAATTTTGTTGACTCCCATAATTAAGTTTATTAAGTACGGCCTCACGATTATCGAGGACCGACCCCCGTGGCTGATGAGATCCATGACTGGCAGGACCTGACCCGACTCACCGATGGCCGCCCCTTCGTGATCGAGAGGGTGCGATTGGCGGACAAGGCCATCGCCATCGAGGGCGCCTTCGCCCTCCCCCAACTGGCCAGGCTGTCGGCCGAGGATCAGGTCTTCGTCGCGGCTTTCGTGCGCGGCCACGGGTCGATCAAGGAGATGGAACAGGTGTTCGGGGTGAGTTACCCGACGATCAAGGCGCGCCTCAATCGCATCGCCGCGTCTCTCGAGTTCGTCGAGACCAGTCCGGCGCCGGCGCGCGCAGAGATCCTGGATCGTCTCGCGCGCGGCGAGATTGGCGCCGAAGCGGCCATCGCTCTGCTGGAGGCCAAGGCATGAGACACCTTCACGTCGTGGGCGGGTCCAGCGTGGCGGGGAGGCCCCGCGGGATGGAGGCCGTCTCTGCGTCGCCCGTGATCCGGTCAGTCCGCCTTTGGCTGCCGTTGACCGCTCTGGTCCTTCTTCTCGCCCCCTTGGTGATGGTCGCCGCGCCCTTCGCGGCCCTCACCCGCGCTGGACGGCGGATCAATCCGGTGCGCGCGGCCTGGACCCTGGGCGGCCTCCTTCTGGCGCTGTCGGGGACCCGCGTCAGCGTCAACACCGCCGCCGTACAGCTCCGCATCCACATCCTGTAGAAAGACACGCCGATGAACGAAGATCGCAGACGCATCCTGGCGATGCTGGCGGAGGGCAAGATCTCGGCCGACGAGGCCGAGAGGCTCATCGCCGCCCTCGACAGTCCCTACCCTCAGGCGGGCGCGGACCGGGCCGTCGCGCGCGGCGCCCCGAAATATTTGAGGGTTGAGGTGGACGCCACCGCGGCGCGCAACGGGCCGACCAAGGTCAATATCCGCGTACCCGTGAACCTGCTGCGCGCCGGCGTGCGGCTGAGTTCGCTGATGCCGTCGGCGGCGCGCGACGAGGTCAATGCCGCCATGGCGAAGCAGGGTGTGGCGTTCGACATCAACCAGCTTAAGCCGGAGAATCTCGAAGCCATGCTGGAACAGCTCAGGGACTTTACCGTCGACGTCGACAACGAACGGGCCAGGGTCAGGATCTTCTGCGAATAGGCGGCCGGCGCGCCGGGTCAGCCGTAGGTGACGTCGGCGGAATCGAGGTGATCGAGGCGCACAAACCGCGCGCCACGATCTTGGAGCGCGCGTAGGCCGGCGATGACCCCCAGGCCACTGGACCGTCGGGGCTGATTGATGTGGGCCACGATGACGTCACCCGCCACCGCCCCGGCGATCCGTCCCGCGACGGCCCTGGCCGGCAGGGACGCGCCCATATCGGCGTTGAGCGAAAACCCCGCCAACCCATAGCCAAGTTCCCGGATCGCCTCCATGGCCGCGCGGCTGTAAAAGCCCGTGGCGGCGCGATACCAGCGCGGCGCGACGCCGGTCGCGGCCTCTATGTCGATGCCGCCGCGTGTCACCTCGCGACGGACAGTGTCCATGTCACCGGCCACGGCGATGCCGAAAACCCGGCGCGAACCCAGCACCGGCGGGATGTGCCACTCGCCATGATTCTGCAGCGTGAAGAGGCTCTGGTGCGCAAGAAGGTAGGCAAGGCCTGCCGGGTTAAGCCGCATCCAGCGACCCGTCACGAACACCGTCGACGGGATATCCAGAGCCACCAACGCCTCGGCCACCCGCCAGTCGAAAGCACCGGGACAGGCGTCGAAGGTGAGCGCGATATCCACGCCCCCGCCCCGCGGGCGCGCGAGGCGCATGGTCGGCTCGACCAGCGTCTCGGTCGCCATGGCGGCGCTGGCGAAGGCAAACGTGGCCGGCGCCGCCAACATGAGCCGTCGCGAAGGACTGGCGCAGGGCATGGATGGACGACCTCCGCGGGACTGTTCGCACGCAACCGGCAGCGTGCTACGCCTTCGGGTGTCTAAGGCTTTTCGCGGAGACCGTCATGACGCCGAAGGCCGCATCGCCGCTGCCGGGTCAAAACGTCCAAATCGATCCTGCCCCATCGCCGGAAATCCGCGCCGCGCTCGCGCGCGAAATCAACGCCTACCATTCCCGCACCGTGGCGCACGAGTCGACGCGCTTCGCCGCGCTGCTGCGGGGACATGATGGCGCGTTGACGGCGGGCGTGATGGGTGTGATCTCGTGGCGCTGGCTGTTCATCGAGGCCATGTGGGTCGGAGACGATTTGCGCGGCCAGGGTATTGGACGGACCTTGATGACCACCGCGGAGAACCACGCCCTGGCCGCGGGTTGCCACTCCGCCTGGCTCGACACGTTTCAGGCCAAAGATTTCTACCTGGCCCTCGGCTATGAGGCGTTCGGCGTGCTTGACGACTATCCGCCGGGCCAGAGCCGGACGTTCATGAAGAAACGGCTATCCGACTGACCATCCAGCCTAGACAAGTCGGCTCTGTTCCACCGCCGCGGCGATGAAACTGGCGAACAGCGGGTGCGGAGCGAAGGGCCGGCTCTTCAATTCGGGGTGGAACTGGACGCCGATGAACCAAGGGTGGTCCGTTCGCTCGACAATCTCCGGCAACAGGCCGTCGGGGGAAACGCCGGTCATCCTCAGGCCGGCCGCCTCGATCGCGTCGCGGTAGGCGATGTTCACCTCGTAGCGATGCCGGTGACGCTCGCTGATGGTCGTGGACTTGTAGATGTCTCTTATCTTCGACCCTGGTGACAGGACCGCGTCAAAAGCCCCCAGGCGCATGGTGCCGCCCTTGTCGTCGCGTTGACCACGAATCTCGCGCTGGTTGCCGCGCACCCATTCGGTCATAAGGCCGACGACGGGCTCGGGCGTCTCGCCAAATTCGGTCGATGAAGCATTCGGCAAACCGCCGACATTTCGCAGCGCCTCGATCACCGCCATCTGCATTCCGAAACAGACCCCGAAATAGGGGACCGACCGCTCTCGTGCGAACTGGGCGGCGCGAATCTTGCCTTCTGAACCGCGTTCCCCAAAGCCGCCTGGCACCAGGATGCCATGGACGCCTTCCAGTCGCGCGGCGGCAGCGCCGTCCTCGTTTTCGAAAGCCTCGCTTTCCACCCAGTCCAAATTGACCTTGACCCGGTTGGCCATGCCGCCATGCATCAAGGCCTCGATCAGCGATTTGTAGGCGTCCTTGAGGACGGTGTACTTGCCCACCACGGCGATAGTGACCGCGCCGTCCGGATGGCCGGTCCGGTCGGACACTTGCCGCCAGCGGCTGAGGTCTGGCGCCGGCGCATCGCGAATGCCGAACACTTCCAGCACTTCGGCGTCGAAACCTTGGCGATGATAGTCGAGCGGGACGCCATAGATGTTGTCGGCGTCCATCGCCTGTATCACCGCCGATGGCCGAACGTTACAGAACAGGCCGATCTTGCGCTGCTCTTCCTGCGGTATGGGTTGTTCGCAGCGGCAAAGCAGGATGTCGGGTTGAATTCCGATCGACCGAAGTTCCTTTACGGAATGCTGCGTCGGCTTCGTCTTCATTTCGCCGGCCGTCTTGATGAACGGAAGCAGGGTCAGGTGAACGAAGCAGCTGTCGCCACGAGGCAGATCCTGGCCCAGTTGCCGGATCGCTTCGAAGAACGGCAGGCCTTCGATGTCGCCGACCGTGCCGCCGATTTCGACCAGAACGAAGTCAACCCCCTCCCCCGCGTCTGCAAGGACGAAACGCTTGATCTCGTCGGTGACGTGAGGAATGACCTGGACCGTCGCGCCGAGGTAATCGCCGCGCCGCTCCTTCTCAAGGATGGTCTTGTAGATCTGGCCGGTAGTGATGTTGTCGGCCCGTGTGGCCGAAACGCCAGTGAATCGCTCGTAGTGTCCGAGGTCAAGATCGGTCTCCGCCCCGTCGTCGGTGACGAACACCTCACCGTGCTGGTAGGGACTCATCGTCCCCGGGTCGACGTTCAGATAGGGGTCGAGCTTGCGAAGACGCACCCCATAGCCGCGCGCCTGCAGCAGCGCGCCGAGGGCCGCCGAGGCCAGACCTTTGCCAAGCGAGGAAACCACGCCACCG
This sequence comes from uncultured Caulobacteraceae bacterium, assembly GCA_903870555.1. Classification (GTDB taxonomy): domain Bacteria; phylum Pseudomonadota; class Alphaproteobacteria; order Caulobacterales; family Caulobacteraceae; genus Acaudatibacter; species Acaudatibacter boreus. The sequence continues at coordinate 5,988 of CAIQDO010000059.1, read as the reverse complement.
GTGATGAAAATATACCGAGCCATGGGAATCCAGACTAACACCGATTCGGCGATGGATTCGCCAGACAACGCGAACGACCGATGAAATTCATCGGTCGAGGGATCGGAGGGCTAGCGTTTGGCCGGGGTGGCCGCCCCGGGCATGGGCGGCAGGCTGACCGAGGGGGTCGGGGCGGAGAACGCTCCGGCCGGCGGCGCGGTCCGAGTTCCCCCTTCGACACGAACGGTGGGCTTCGGCGCGGACAACCCACCCGATGACGGCGTCGACTGAACGGGCGGCGGAGCGGCTTGACCGGGCGTTGTCGAGGACGGCGGAACGCGCGCAGGCATGGCGTCAGGGTTCACCGATTGCAGCTTCAGGCGATTGATGATGGCCTGAGACGAGCGTTCGCGACCGCCTACCAATGTCAGCGCAAGGCTGAGCATGAGAAACAGGCTGAACAACACCCAGGTCGTACGCGTCAGCAGGTCGCCGGCGCCGCGGGTGGTGATCAAACCGGTCGGGCTGCCGCCGCCGCCAAGGGCGCCGCCTTCCGAACGTTGCAACAACACGACGGCGATCAGCGCGAGACACACCAGGATATTGAGCGAGAGTAACAGGCCAAGAAGCATGCGAGAGACGGCTTTCCATTTCGCCGGGACGTCGTCCCGGACGAGAAGGGCGGCGTTTAGCACCAAGCCGCCGGCCGCGCCATAGGGGCGCGAGGCGACTCAGGCGGCGGCAATGATCGGCAGGAAGTCCGCGGCTCTTAGAGACGCACCCCCGACCAGGGCGCCGCCGACGTTCTCGGCGGACAGGATCTCTGCGGCGTTCGACGCCTTCACCGATCCGCCGTAAAGAATGGCGACGGCCCCAGCCGCCTGGCCGAACAACGACCCCAACACGTCGCGGATCGCGCCGTGGACATCCTCGATCTCCGCCAGCGTCGGCACCAAGCCCGTTCCAATGGCCCAGACCGGCTCATAGGCGATGGCAAAAGGCCGCCCGGCCAGGATTTCCGGCGCCGATCCCCGCACCTGATGCTCCACGATCGTCACGGCGGCCCCCGCCTTTCGCTCTTCCAGACTCTCCCCGACGCAAATGATCGGCTCCAGCCCAACCCCAAGTGCCGCGGCCACCTTGCGCGCCACAATGGCGTCCGACTCGCCATGCATGGCGCGCCGCTCCGAATGTCCGAGGATAACCAAACGGGCGCCCGCTTCGGCGACCATCTCCGCCGAGACATCGCCCGTGAACGCTCCGTTGGCCTCCGAGTGACAGTCCTGCGCGCCGATCTCGACGGGGAGGCCGATCATGGCTGCCGAGAGTCGTGCAATCAGGGTCGCCGGGGGGCAGATGGCCACTCGAGCCGACGCGGGCGACTCTTCAAGCCAGGCGCCGATAGCCCGAGCCTCGCCAAGGCTCGCCTCCACACCGTGCATCTTCCAATTTCCGGCGATCAGGGGTCGGTAAGCGGTCACGGCGTGTTGGTATCCCATGCTTCGAAGCCGCCTTTGCTTGCGGCGGATGACGGGCGTCCACTATACCGACCGTTCTGTGGGCGCCATCGGGCCCGCGCTCAGGACGGCGACTTATTTTCCATGACAGGCTCCCTACGTTCGACCGCCAGGAATCCGGTGGCAATCGCCCTGATGGGTTTGTTGATCCTGGTCTTCCTCCTGCTCGGCGTGGGTGGCGGCGGCAGGTTCCCCGACATGTTCCGGGGCGGCAAGGCCGATTCGGTCGTCACCGCGGGAGGCCACTCCACAAGCACCATCGACTATCGACGGATTTTCGAGCAGCAGAAGCAGCGGTACGAACAGCAGGCCAAGCAGCCGACCACAACCGAATTTCTGGTGCATAACGGCTTCGACCAGCAACTCCTCAATCAGATCGCCATCGACCAAGCCTCGTCGGAGATGTTCGCCCGGGCCGGCCTCGTGCCCGACGCAACGCTCATTGACGCCCAGATCAAGCAAATCCCTGTCGCCTTCGACCGTGTCACCGGAAAGTTCAGCGAAAAGCAGTTCCTGCAGTTTCTCGCCAGTCAGGGCCTGACGGCGCGCCAAGTTCAGGCCGATCTGACCGATGAACTGGCTCAGCGTCACTTTACGTTTGCCGTCGCGGCGGGATTCAAGGCGCCCCGGGCCTACGCCGCGCTTGGCGCCATCGCGGCTCTGCAGAACCGTGACGTTCGCTATTTCGACCTCGACGCCCGAGCGGTTGTACAGCCCCCCGCCCCCACCGACGCTCAAATCCTGGCGTTCATGAAGGCCAACGCCGCCCAACTGACCCGCCCGGAAATGCGCGTCATCTCCCTGGCGAAGTTCTCCGCTTCGGCTCTGGCCCCGTCGCTGACCGTCAGTCCCGCGGAAATCCAGAAGGAATTCGATTTCCGAAAGGACAGCCTGTCGTCCCCGGAACTCCGGGATATCGTCCAAATCCCGGTTCATAACGCCACCGAGGGCGCCCAAGCGGCCAACAGGCTCAGGGCCGGCGAGGACCCGACGACGATCGCCAAGGCGTTCGGCGTGGCGCCCGTCACCTATGCGGCGAAACCCCGGACGGCGATCGCGGACAGCAAGCTCGCCGCGGCGGCCTTTTCCATGACCGAGGGCCAGGTCGGCGGTCCGATCCAGGGAGACCTCGGGCTTGCCGCGATCAAGGTGGTAAGGATCAGCCCTGCACACGTGGTCACGATAGAGTCGGCAAGGGCTCAGATCGAAGCCGACCTTCGAAGCAAGGCGGCCCGCAACAAGGCCTATGAATTGAGCCAGAAGTTCGATGACGCCAGGCAGGCTGGCGCCAGCGTGGCTGACGCCGCCCGAAAGGCCGGTGTGACGTTGCAGTCGGTCGGCCCTGTCTCGGTGGAGGGTGTCGGCCTGGACGACAAGCCAAATCCGCTGATCAACGACAAGGTCGCCAAGTCCGCCTTCGCCATGCGCGCCGGTGAGGATTCCGACGTTCAGGACGCCGGTGGCGGAGAGTACTTCGCCTTGCATGTCGACAAGGTGATCCCGCCGACGATGCGCACAATGGAAGAGGTTCGCGGGCCAGTCACCCAGGAGTTGCACCGTCAGGCTCTGGTCGCGGCGCTCCGGGCCAAGGCTGAAGCGCTAATGGCCGAAATCCGTCAGGGAAAGTCGATGGACGCCGTCGCGGTCTCGGCAGGAGCCCATGTCATCAGTCAGCCGGGCATGCAGCCCATTCAGGCCGAGTCGTACAAGGCGTTGGGCCGTGAGTTCCTCGCCCAGGTGTTTGCGCAGAAGCCCGGGGAGGTGTTCCTTGCCGGCGCGCCTGACGGCGTCTTCATCATTCGGCTCGATGCGGTGCGCCCCGGCGATGTCGCGCAAACCGCGCGGTTTCTGGAGGCGGTCAGGCAAAAGGCTTCCCAGGAGTATCTCCAGGACCTGCTGACCACGACCAAGGTCGCGGCGGAGAAGTCGATCGGCGTAAACATCAATCTGAACCTGGCCCGGCAGACACTGGGCGTGGATCCGGCGTCGGTCTCGTCGCCGGGCAAGAAGGGCGCGCCCCAAAGCCAGTGAGCACCGAGCCGGACTTTCCAACCTTCGAAACGAACTACCTGGCGAGGCGACCGCAACTCGTCTGGCGTCGGTTGATCGATGACCTTGAGACGCCGGTGTCCGCCTATCTCAAGATCGCCCACGGTCGCCCCTACGCCTTCCTGTTTGAATCGGTGGAGGGCGGGACCTGGCGCGGGCGCTATTCGATTGTCGCGATGAATCCAGACCTCGTCTGGCGCTGCTGGGGAGATCGCGCGGAGGTCGCCGAAGGCCTTTCGATCGCCGAAGGTCGGTATTCCGCCAGTGCTGACAAGGCGCTGGATTCGCTGCGGGATCTTGTCGCCAGATCCCGCCTAGAAATCCCGCCTGGGTTGCCGCCGATGGCGGGGGGCCTGTTCGGCGTGATCGGCTACGACATGGTGCGGCTGGTCGAACGGCTGCCAGACGTCAACCCGGACCCCCTTGGACTGCCGGACGCGATCATGATCCGTCCCAGCATCGTCGCCATTTTTGACGCCATCGCCCAGGAAATCATTCTGGTGACAACCGTGCGACCGGATGGGACCGACCCTTCGGCGGCATACCGGGATGCTCAGGATCGCATTGACGCAGTGGTCGCCGATCTGGCGCAACCCTTGGCCGCCAGGCCGGTCGGCCCACCACCCTCCTCCGTCGACTTGGCGTCGCCTGCCAGCGCCGCGCAATATGGAGATATCGTCAACCGGGCCAAGCGATACATCGAGGCGGGCGATATCTTCCAGGTCGTGCCCAGCCATCGCTTCAAGGCGCCTTACCCCGGCTCGCCATTCGCCCTCTATCGATCGCTCCGCCGGACCAATCCCTCGCCCTTCTTGTTCTATCTGAATTTCCCGGGGTTTCAGCTCATCGGGTCATCGCCGGAAATCCTCGTGAGGTTGCGTGACGGCAAGATCACCATCCGGCCGATCGCCGGCACCCGGCCGAGGGGCGCGACCCCGGCCGAAGATCTTGCCCTTGAGCGCGAACTGCTCGCCGACGAAAAGGAACGCGCGGAACACCTCATGCTGCTCGACCTCGGTCGCAACGATGTCGGGCGGGTCGCCCGCTTGCGCGACAAGGGGCGCAACAGTCGCCCCGACGCCGTGAGCCGTCCAACGGTGCGCGTCACCGAGAGCTTCACCATTGAACGCTACAGCCACGTGATGCACATCGTCTCGAACGTTGAGGGCGACGCTCCGGAAGGTCTCGATCCGGTGGATGTATTAATGGCCGCCCTCCCCGCCGGCACGCTCTCTGGCGCGCCGAAAGTTCGCGCTATGGAGATTATTGACGAATTGGAGACGGTGAAGCGCGGTTTGGTCTACGCCGGGGCTGTCGGCTACTTTGGCGCGGACGGATCGGTCGACACCTGCATCGTGCTGCGAACGGGCTTGGTCAAGGACGGCGTCCTCCACGTTCAGGCTGGAGGCGGCGTGGTCGCCGACAGCGATCCCGCGGCGGAATATCAAGAGACCCTTCAGAAGTCGGGCGCGTTGCGAGACGCGGCGCGGGAGGCGTGGCGATTCTCCTGATTGCGCCCGACCCGCCCACGGGTCACCTGTCCCCCAGACACCGCGCCGCACTCGGCCCCAAGGAACCCGCTCGATGATCCTGGTGATCGATAATTACGACAGTTTCACCTACAACCTCGTTCACTATCTGGATGAGCTGGGCGCAGAGCCCGAGGTCTATCGCAACGACGCCCTGACCGTTGCCCAGGCTCTCGCCCTGGCTCCTGAGGCGGTCGTGCTGTCTCCGGGCCCCTGCACGCCCAATGAAGCCGGTGTCTGCCTCGACCTCATTCGCCAGGCCCCGCAAGGGCTGGCCATCCTCGGCGTGTGTCTCGGCCACCAGGCGATCGGACAGGCCTTCGGAGGTGACGTCGTGCGCGCCAAGAGCCTGATGCATGGCAAGACCAGCGCCATCCGCCATGCCGGGCGCGGTGTCTTCGGCGGCCTGGCCGACGGTTTCATCGCCACACGCTACCATAGCCTTGCCGTCGAACGAACGACCCTGCCTGAATGCCTGGAGGTGACCGCCTGGACCGACGATGGCGAGATCATGGGGCTCTCCCATCGCACGCGGCCGATCCACGGGGTTCAGTTCCACCCCGAGTCGATCCTGACGCAGGGCGGCCACGCCCTTCTCGGCAATTTCCTCGATCTGGCCGGCGTCCGCCGCCTAGCCGCCGCCTGAGGTCTGGCATGTCCGACGCTTTCAAGCCGCTCCTGGCCCGCCTCGCCGACGGCGCGACCCTTGTCGCCGAGGATGCCGACGCCTTTTTCACAGCCTGCCTGCGGGGCGAGCCCACGCCCGCCCAGATTGCTGCGGCCGTCACAGCCATGCGTCTCCGCGGTGAGACCGTGGGCGAGATCGCTGCCTGCGCCAAGGCTCTGCGGGCAGAAGCCCTGACGCTGGATCACCCCTACGATGTGGTGGACGTCTGCGGCACTGGCGGTGATGG
>CAIQDO010000058.1 GCA_903870555.1 uncultured Caulobacteraceae bacterium | reverse complement strand
CCGCTTTCCTCCGTGAGCATGGCCGCGCGAATGTCGGGGCGGCTCATCACCGCCACTTTCTCGGCCAGGGGCAGGTGCGCCACCTCGCGGCGATAGGTCGGGTGGGCGATGAAGACGTGGAAGTTGGACTGCAGACCCTGCAGAATTCCGGTCGGGCGTCCGGCGATCTGAGGCCGGATATCCATGCCCTCACGCCGTGACTCCTCGGCGATGTTGAACATCTTGTCGCCCTCGTAGGCGCCGGCGGATGTCGCCACCAGCGTCACGGGCAGGCCGGTCTCCTTGACGAAGCCCTTGACCCACTTCCACTCGTCGTCATCGCCGAGGTGGTCGGAGACCATCTCGAACACGCCGTGGCTGAGGCCTTTCATCGCCAGGCCCATGGCCAGCATCTCGTCGGAACCGGCGAAGGTCCCGGGCATGTGCACGCCGGCCAGATCCTTGTGCAGCAGGGTTCGCGAGGTGGAAAAGCCCAGCGCCCCGGCCTCGACGCCTTCGCGCACGAGCGCCGCCATTTCGGCGATCTCGTCGGCGTTGGGGACGTAGTCGGTGTTGCAGCGCTTGCCGAGCACATAGGCCCGCACCGGCGCGTGGGGGACGTGGACGCCCACATCCATCACCCGCTTTTTGGATTCCAGAGCGTCGAGATATTCGGGGAAACGCTCCCACTTCCAGTCGATGCCCTCGGTCAGGGCGGCGCCGGGGATGTCTTCGACCCCCTCCATCAGCTCGATCAGGAAATTGTGGTCGGTCGGCCGCACCGGCGCGAAGCCGACGCCGCAGTTGCCCATGATGGCGGTGGTGACGCCATGCCAGCTCGATGGAGCCAGCAAAGGGTCCCAGGTCGCCTGGCCGTCATAGTGGGTGTGGATGTCGACCCAGCCGGGCGTGACGATCATTCCCTCGGCGTCGATCTCGCGTCGGGCGCCGCCGCTGACCTCGCCCACGGCGACGATGCGATCGCCCGTCACGGCGATGTCGCCCTTGAACGGCGCTCCGCCGCGTCCGTCGACGATGGTTCCGTTGCGGATGATCAGATCGTGCATGGCTGTCTCCCTCGCCCCATCGTTTCGCGGGGCTCGCTCTAAGTGATCATAGTTCTCACTCGCTTCTGGACGCCACGGGTTTTTTGCCGTCGCCGGCTGCCGGCTTGCGAAACTGGCCGGGGCCAGGTCACTGTGACGGCCGGTTTCAGCGAGCCCGTCCGATGTCTTATGTTGTCGATTGCGATTCCCACGTGATGGAACCGGCCGACCTGTGGCTGACCCACCTGGAGCTTCGCTATCGCGATCGCGCCATCCGCATCGAGCGTCGCGACGGGATCGAGCACCTGATCATCGGCGAACAGTCGGTGCTGTCCGGTGTGCTGGCGGGCTTGGGCGGCGCCCATCACGATCGGACCGAACTGTTCTCGGGACGCCTCAGCTATGCGGATGGTTGCGAACCGGCCAGCTGGGACCCGGCGGCCCGGGTGGCGATGCTGGACGCCTGGGGCGTCGATTGCGGCGTGCTTTTCCCCACCATTGGCATCCTGCCCTTCCCTACCGACGACCAGGAGCTCGCCTCCGCCTATTGCCGGGCCTACAACCGCTGGCAGGCGGATTTCGCTGCGGCCGCCCCCGGACGGGTGGCGCCGATCGCCCTGATCAACTGGCATGATGTCGATGTGGCGGAACGGGAACTGGCTCACTGTCTTAGGGCCGGCTTTCGCGGGCTGTTCGTTCCGCCGGAGGTGATCGACGGCCGACGGCCCAGCGATCCCCACTTCGACCGCATCTGGCGGATGTGCGAGGAGGCTGGCGCACCCGCTTGCCTTCATGTCATCGTTCGCTTCAGCGGCGGCGCCTTTGGCGCCTGGCATGAGACGAAGCCCGGAACAGTCTTCAACTTCGGTCTGGGGGCCACCGGTCAGATGCTGCCGGCGCTGAGCGCCATGGTCACCGACCTGCTGTTCGAGCGTTT
>CAIQDO010000057.1 GCA_903870555.1 uncultured Caulobacteraceae bacterium | reverse complement strand
TGCGGCGAGGTCAGCACGATGGTGCTGGTCCCGGAGGTGATCAAGGCGATCCGGCCAATCCGCGACGTGCCTGTGCTGGCCGCTGGCGGAATCATGAACGGCGGCCAGATGGCGGCCTGCATGGCCATGGGCGCGGCGGGGGTGTGGACCGGCTCGGTGTGGCTGGCGACGACGGAGTCGGAGACCAGCGAGATCTTCCGCGAGAAGATGATCGAGGCCGGCTCGCGCGACGCGGTGCGCTCGCGCAGCCGAACCGGCAAGCCGGCGCGCCAGCTCCGGTCAGCCTGGACCGAGGCGTGGGAGCGGGACCCCACCAGCCCTGGCCCCCTGCCGATGCCGTTACAGACCCTGGTCAGCGAGAGCGCGCTGCACGCGGTGGACAAGGCCGCGGCGGCCGGCAACGCCAAGGCGCGGGAGATGGTCACCTATTTCGTCGGCCAGGGTGTGGGTCTGATCGACAGCGTCCGCTCGGCGGGGCAGGTGGTGCAGGACTTCAAGGTGGAGTTCGTTGAGGCGGTGGAACGGCTGGACGGGCTGGTCGCGGAGTAGCGATACTCTGACCCTGGTTTCCTAACGCTCCGGAACCCGGCGTCGCGCGAAGCGTTACCGCGCGATGATGACATTCGGACTGGGACCTGGTCCGTGGCGTGTGTTCCCGTGGCTTCCCCTTTGGCTGATGCTGGCCTCCTGCGGGCTGTCGCCGAGGCCGCCATCGGCGATGGTCGTTATCGACGTGGCGTCCGGGCCGGTGAATGTGTTCACGCCGGATGAGGCGCTTGGGGCCGCCGTCGACGGCCTGGCCGCGGGTGAGGTCGACCGGCTGTTCACGGCGCACAATGTTCGCGCCCTTGGCGGCGTGAGTCTCCGTCCCCTCAGCTACAGCCTGCGCACGGAACTGGCCATTGAGGCCTGGCATTGGGGCCAGGAGGGACGCTGGAGCGACGCCGTCCATCGCCAGGGCTACTGGATCTCCAGCGACCATCCCCGCCGTCCGGTCCTCACCGGCTGGGGCTATGGCCTGCCCCGGCGCGGTGACAGCGTCGATCAGGCCAATGACGACGGTTATTCGCGGCTCGACGACGGCTCCGCTTCGACGTTCTGGAAGTCCAATCCCTATCTCGACCAGAGCTACACCCATGCGCCGGCCCGCCCGCAATGGGTGGTTGTCGCCTTCGATAGCCCGCGGGCCATATCGGCGGCGCGCATCCGCTGGGCGCGACCCTTCGCCCGCCGTTTTCGCGTGCAACACTGGAGCGGGGTCGATCCTTTCGACCGACAGGGCGGTTGGGTGGATTTTCCAGGCGGGTCGATCACCAACGGCCGGGGCGGCCATGGCGTCCTAACCCTAGTCGCAACCCCGCTGACAGCGCGCTATTTGAGGATCCTGCTGGAGGTGTCGTCGAACACGGCGCCAAAAGGCTCCGTAGACCCGCGCGACGCCATGGGTTTCGCCATAAGCGAGGTCGGATTTGGCGTCGTCGACGACGCCGGGCGGTTCCTGGACGCCGTCCGCCACACGCCAAGCGGGGCCGATCAGACGGCGATCACGGTCTCCTCGACCGACCCTTGGCACAGGGCGTCGGATCGCGACCCGGACACCGAACAGCCGGGGTTCGACCGGGTGTTCGCCAGCGGTCTGACCCATGGCCTGCCGGTGATGATCCCGGTGGGGGCGCTCTACGACACGCCTGAAAACGCCGCCGCCGAGGTCCGGTTTCTCAAGCGCCGGGGCTATCCCCTGCGTCAGGTCGAGGTGGGCATGGAGCCGGACGGCCAGAAGGTTTCGCCCGAAGATTTCGCCGCGCTCTATGTTCAGTTCGCCGCGGCAGTACGCGCCGCCGATGGACCGGCCGGCACGGCAACCTTGAGCCTCGGCGGCCCGAGCCTGCAGGACGCAGTGTCGGACACCTGGCTGGACGCCGATTTCGACCACTCCTGGACCCGACGCTTCCTGGTCGCCCTGACCGCCCGGGGCCGGGCGAAGGATCTGGGGTTCTTCGCTTTCGAATACTACCCGGTCGACGCCTTGTGCGGCCCCCTGGATAAGGCGTTGATGGCTGAGGACGCACGTCTGGGCGCCGGTATTGCCCGGCTTCGCGCCGACGGCGTGCCGGCGGCCGTGCCCCTGGTCATCACCGAATACGGCTTTTCAGCCTTTTCGGCGCAGGGCGAGGTCGAGTTGCCGGGCGCGCTGTTCAACGCCGACATGATCGCCCATTTCCTCAGTCTTGGCGGCCGGGCCACCTATCTGCTCGGATACGGCCCCAGCCGACTGTTCGAACCCGAGACGCCCTGCGCCGGCTATGGTGAGTTGATGCTGTTCGGCGGCGACCCAGACGGGCAGGCTCAGTGGCCCACCCCCGCCTATTGGGGCGCGCGGATGATGACGACAGCGTGGGTTCAGTCGGGAGGGCTGCGCCACGCTCTTTACAAGGCCGCCGTCGACGGCCCGTCCGGGGTCGCCGTCGCCGCCTACCCGCTCGCCCGCGCCGATGGACGTTGGGCGATCCTCTTGATCAACAGAGATCCGGCTCGTCCCCAGTCCGTCCAATTCGCCCTGACCCGCGGCGGCGATCGGCTGGCGCGGGGCCTTCGCGGTCCGTTCGAGGTCCTGCAATACGGAGCGGACCAATATGTCTGGCGACCGGATGGCGCGGCAGGGCGGCCAACCCGCAACGACCCGCCGCGAGCCTTCAGTCAGGCCGGCGACCGTATCCTGCTCCCGCCCTACTCGCTGACGGTCGTGCGAACGACGGCGGCCCAGGCGAGCGTGATGTGACCAAATTCCCCATTTTGGGTCTTGCGGCCTCAACCTCAGCGACGCCCATGGTAGAGTTGGCGTGTGTTTTCAGCCGGCCTTGGATGCGCGTTTTGTCATGACAGATGACCTTGAAGGGATTGGTCGCGCGGCTTTTCGGCGTTTTGTCGAGGCGTTGCCGATCCCGATGGCGGTGTTGAACGAAGATGGCGACCCGCTCGTTCTGAGCCGGGCGTTCATGGCGCGCTTCGGCCTGGATACCCTTCGATGGCCCACGGTCGTCGATCTCCTTGATGCTCCGCACGACGCCTGGACCAAGGTCCGTGCGCCGGAGGGCCAAGGCGACGAAGCGGCGGTGCTGGCGAAAGTCGTGGCCGTCGACAATGCGCATATCCTGATGTTCGACGACGGCGCCAAGCAGGACCTCATCCGACGCATCGAAGACCTTTTCACCCAAGTGGTCGCGCTCCGGCGACTGGTCGCCGTTGACGCCCTGACGGGGGCCTGGAACCGCTCCCACTTCGAACGGGTGATCGTCTCGGAAATGGACCGGAGCCGCAGGTTCCGCCAACCGCTGTCATTGATCTTCGTGGATGTGGATCATTTCAAGACCATCAACGACATTTTCGGGCATCCCGCCGGCGACGCGGTGTTGCGCGACCTCGTTCGCGCGATCGAGTCGGCGGTTCGGTCGAGCGATCTGGTGTTCCGGTGGGGCGGCGACGAATTCCTCATTCTGGCGCCGCAGACCGGCCGTCGGCAGGCCGGGGCGTTGGCGGGGAAGATCGCGGGCATCGTCGCCGGCCAGGATTTCACCACGGTCGGGTCGGTCGGTCTGAGCCTCGGCGTCGCGGAATATTCCGCCGACGAGAGCGCCGACGTGTGGGTCGCCAGGGCCGACGCCGCGCTCTATCGGGCCAAGTACGGAGGCCGCGGACGAATCGCGGTCGATGAGCGCGGCGCCTCGGACGTTTGGGCCGCCGATGGCGGGCCATCGGCCGTGCGGCTGGTCTGGCGAGAAGCCTATCAGTGCGGCGAGGCGACGATCGATAGCCAGCACCGGCAGCTGTTCGATCTCGGCAACAGCCTGTTCGACGCGGTCGCGGAGCGGGATGGCGCCGGGACCCTAAACGGGGCTCTCGACGCGGTGCTGGCGCATCTCGTCAGGCACTTCGCCGACGAGGAGAGAATTCTCGCCGAGCACGGCTTCGACGATCTTGAAGCCCATCGACTGGGCCATGCGCGGCTGATCTCGCGGGCGGTGGAGCTGAGTGCGGCGGTGGCCGACGGCGAGGCCGCACTGGGCGATCTGGTCGAGTTTCTGGGCGACGGGGTCATCGCTAAGCACCTGTTCAAGTCCGATCGCCTGTTCTTTCCGATCTTCGAGGCGCATGCGACGCCAGAGACTGACACGAAAGGTTGACTCGTCCGTTCACGCCCGAAGATAGGCGGGATCGATCGGAAGGGACCGAACGCGCTTGCCGGTGGCCGCGAAGATGGCGTTGCAGACCGCGGGAAGGGCGGGGGGAAGGGCCGGCTCGCCCAGGCCGGTCGGCGGATAGTCGGTGTTCACGAACTGGACCTCCACCTTGGGCGCGTCGGCGATGCGCAGCAGCGGGTAGTCGGCAAAATTGCTCTCCACCGTCTGGCCGCCCTCAATGGTGATCTTCTGGAACAGAGCCACCGAGACGCCATCGATCACCGCGCCCTGGACCTGGTTGAGGGCGCCTGACGGATTGATGATCTGGCGGCCGACGTCGGCGGCGACCCAGACGTTCTCGACCCTGACGGCGCCGTCGGCGGCGACCCGCACCAGGGCGACCTCGGCGAAATAGCCCAGGTGACTGTAGTGGAAGGCGACGCCCATCCCGGATCGCTTGGGCAAAAGCCTGGTTCCCCAGCCGGATTGCGCTGCGACCGCCAGCAACACGCCGCGCATGCGCTCGGCGTTGTAGGCGCCGGGTCCATCGCCGACCATCTTGTGGTCACCCAACAGCTTCAGCCGGAAGGCCACGGGGTCGGCTCCGGCGGCGTGGGCCAGTTCGTCGATAAACGATTGAACCACGAAGGCCAGGCCGTTCGACCCAGGCGCGCGCAGCGGACCGGTGGGCACGCCCGACGGCATGGTCGACAGGTCCAGTCGAAAATTGGGGAGAAACCGCGCCGGGAACTCCGTGGCGGCCATGCCGGCGCTTGAGGCAAGTTGATCGGGGCTTGCGCCCAGAGTGATGAAGTGGTCGCGCCAGGCGACCAGATCCCCCGTCGCGCTCACCCCACCCGTGAAAAAATGGAAGCCCGCCGGGCGGTAGAAGTCGTGGCGGATGTCGTCCTCGCGCGTCCACAGCAGCTGCACCGGCGCGCCGGCCTCCCGGGCGATCCAGGCGGCTTCGACCATGTAGTCATTGGACAGTCGACGTCCGAACCCGCCGCCACATCGCGTCATGTGGATGACGATGTCGTCGGCGGCGATCCCCAGGGTGCGGGCGACCAACTGACGACCGGGTTCCGGATTCTGGGTCGGCGCCCAGATCTCCAGTTTGCCCGCCTTGAAGTCCGCGGTGCAGTTCTGCGGCTCCAGTGAGGCGTGGGCCAGAAACGGATAGGCGTAGGCGGCCTCGACGGTATGGGCGCCGGCCCTGAGGGCCGCGTCGACGTCGCCGTCGTTGCGCAGGGTGCGGGCCGGCGGGGCGGCGGCCAGTTCGGCCGCCTGTCTGGCGAAGCCGGCGGTGGACTGGCCGGAGGTAGGATGCTCCGCCCATCGGGTGTTCAGCCGGTCGCGACCCTTGCGCGCCGCCCACCAGCTGTCGGCCACCACGGCCACCCCGGGCAGCAGCCCGGAAAGCACCGCGCCGCCCTCGACGATGAAGGCCTTGCGGACGCCCTTGACGGCCTGGGCGGCGGCGAGGTCGGCGCTGGCGACCTTCGCGCCGAACACTGGCGACTTCTCAAAGGTCGCATAGAGCATTCCGGGCCGTCGCACATCGATGCCGAACAGGGGCGCGCCGGTGACAATCCTGGCGGTGTCGTATTGGGGCGTCGCCTTACCGATGATGCGATAGGCCTTGGGGTCCTTAAGGCTCAGGCTTGCCGGATCGGGGATGGGCAGGGCGGCCGCCTTGGCGGCGAGCTCGCCGTAGGTTGCGGACTTCCCGGAGGGGTGAAAGACGACGCCCGGCCGGGTCGCGCATTCCGTCGCCGGGACGCCCCAGTCCCGGGCGGCGGCGGCGATCAACATCGCCCGGCCCGCGGCGCCGACCCGGCGCAACTCGTCCCAGTGGAGCGGCGTGGCCATGCTGCCGCCGGCGAACTGGCGGCCGTAGAGCTTGGGATCGCTGTCGGCCTGATCGATGCGGACCTTGGCCCAATCGACGTCCAGCTCCTCGGCGATCAGCATCGGCAACATGGTCTTGATGCCCTGACCGATCTCCGGGTTCTTGGCCGTGATGGTCACCAGGCCTGTCGGTGCGATCAGGACAAAGGCGTTCAAGGGCCGAACGCCGGCCTCGGCCGCCTCGGCCTTGGCGGCGATGCTGAACGACAGCAGCAGGCCGCCCGCCGCGGCGCCGGATTTCAGAAAGTCGCGCCGGGAGGCGATGGAGGTTGTCACAGACGGTCTGACGCCTCCCGTGGCTGGTTGGCGGCGTGCTTGATGGCGGCGCGAATCCGCGTGTAGGTGGCGCAACGGCAGACGTTGCCGCTCATGGCGGCGTCGATGTCGGCGTCGGTCGGCTTTGGCTTGCGGGCGATCAGCGCGGTCGCCGACATGATCTGGCCGGGCTGACAGTAGCCGCACTGCGCCACGTCCAGAGCCGACCAGGCCGCCTGGACGCGCCTGCCAGCGTCCGTGGCGCCGACGCCCTCGATGGTGACCACCCTGGCCGCGCCTACGCTGTCCACCGACGTCAGGCAGGATCTCACCGGGACGCCGTCGAGATGCACGGTGCAGGCGCCGCAAGCGCCGACGCCGCAGCCGTACTTCGGGCCCAGTACGCCCAGAGTGTCGCGCAACACCCAAAGGAGCGGCGTATCGGCCTCTACGTCCGCCTCGCGAATCTTGCCGTCGACGTTCAGTTTGTAGGCCAGGGCCGCATCCCCTTTGCTGGTGGGTCGACGGTAGCGCAAACGCACGGGGTCGGAAAGGCGACCTTGCGGGGTTTGTAGATCAGGCAACCGGTCGCCGGGTGGGGCGTTAGGGAACGATGAACACAGCTCAAAGACGCGCCATCGCCGCGCTTTCCCTCACCACCGTCCTGGCGGCGATGTCCCTGGCCGCCTGCGACAAGACACCCGCCGCTGGCGGCGCCTCCGCGACCGCCGTCGGTTCCGGAGCGGCGCCGCTGCCGCTGGACACCAGCGCGCCGGTCGCGCCGCCGGCTTACGCTCCATCGGCCGCGGCGTTGCCCCCCGCGCCTCGGATCCGGGTCGTTGCGGCCAGACCCGACCGTTCCCGCTATGACTATGTGAACCGGGCGGCCAACCTCAACGGCGCCTTCGCCGACAGTCCCCCGGACTATGCGGTGGACTATGACGGGCAGCGCCCGACCTATTGGCGGTCGACCAGCGGCGCCTATCGGGTGGTCGAGTCGACCCCGGACGGCGAGCGCTACTATTACTACGAGCCTGGCGCTGATCAGCCGTTCCTGGTGCGGGACTCCCGCTACGCCTATGGCTATGAGCAGGGTCAGCTGGCGGTGGTCTATGACCCTGCCGGCCGTCCCCTTCCGGACAGCCAATATGAAAGCCAAGCCGATCGGGCAGGACAGTATCTGGCTCGGGCGCGCGGCCTCTATGAGGCGGCCCGGAGCCGGCAGCATCAGGCCGCCTACGCCGCCACTTGGGAGGCGCGTCGCTCGGCGATTCAGGCGCAACAACAGCAGTGGGAACGCCAGCAGCAGCAGGATTCCGACTGGCGGGCCTGGAACGACGCCCACGCGCAGGACCAGGCCAACGGGCGGCGCGAGGCCGATCAGCGCCAGGCCCAGCAGCGGCAGCCGGCCAACCCAGACCGATACATGGGACCGGGCCCGGACGGACGTGGCGACCAGGGCCGGATCCCGCCAAACGCTTCCGTTCAGCCGCTCGCGCCGCCGCCGGCGCCGGCGCCGGTCCGGATCGATGACTCCGCCGCGCGCGCGCGCGCGCAGCAGGCCCAGGCCGATGCGGCCAGGCAGGCGCAACAGGCGCAACAGGCGGACCAGGCCCGTTTGGTCGAACAGGCCCGGACGCAACAGGCTCAGACGGACGCGGCTCATCAACGGCAGGTTCAGTTGGAAACCCGGGCGGCCGCGGGCCGGCAGGCCCAGCAGGCTAGGGCGATCGAGCAGGCCCGGACGCAACAGGCCCAGGCCGACGCGGTTCGCCAGGCTCAGAATCAGGCTCAGGCTCAGGCTCAGGCTCAGGCTCAGGCCCGCGCCCGAGCGGCGGCCGCTCCTCACCCCGCGCCGATCCCGCCACATCCGGCGCAGGCGCAGCCTCCGAAGGCCGCGGCCGCGCCTGGCGACAAGTCTCCGGGAGCCAAAGGGCCCGGCGTCAAGGCGTCCGAAGTCAAGGCGCCGGGAGATCATGCCCGTCGCGATCATCCCGAAGACAAGGTCCCCGGAAATCCGCAGCCGTGAGGCCTTGACGCCCTAGAAGCGGCTTTCGATCCGGCCTTCGGCCAGTACATAGGCGATCGCGGCATCGTCGAAGATCGGCGTGAGCCGGACATCGACGGTGACCGGCAGGGCGTCGCGGACCAGCGTCACCGACAGCCGGCTGGCCCGGCCCAGGGCGGCGGCGGCGATCGCCGAGCGCAGGCGCTCGCCGTCCGCGGCGCCGGCGTCGATGTCCACGCCGAGCCAGGGCAATTCCCAAAGGGGCGCTCCGACCCGCGGGTCCGCGTCGGCGGTCAGGGCGGCCGCCGCGCGGTTGATCTCCAGCACCCGGCCATCGGGCGCGAGCAAGGCGATGGCGGTATGGGCGTGGTCGAATACCGCCCGCGTGCGTCGCTCGGCCTCCTTCAGTCGGTCGCGCGCGTGATTGCGTTCGGTCACGTCCCGCAGGTGGGCCGTGAAGGTCAGGGCGCCGCCGACGATCACCTTGGTGATGGTGGCCTCAAGGGTGAAGGTTTCGCCTGAGCGGCGGCGACCGATCACCGGTTTGCGCTCGGCCATCATCCGCGACGGCTGCTTCGATCGGGCGAACTCGGCCACGTGTCCGACATGGGTCGCCTGCGCCCAGGGCGGTATCAGGATCGACAAGGGTTCGCCAAAAACCTCCTCGGCCCGCCAGCCAAACATGGTCTCGGCGGCGAGGTTAAAGTCCTGGATCGTCTCATGGGCGTCGATCGACACTATGGCGTCCTCGGCGACCATCAGGATACGCGACGCTCGCAGGTTGGCATCCTTGAGCGCCGCCTGTTCCTGACGCCTTGCAGTATTGTCTCGGACAGTGATCAGGTAGCGTGGCTCGCCGTCGATGACGCTTTCGCGGACCCGCACCTCGACGGTCAGCTGCCGCCCATCCTTGCGGCGGGCGGTCAGGTCGAGGAACCGCGATTGCTCGAAATCCGGCTCCGCCGCCCAACGGGCCAGCCACTTCACCGGATCGGCGCGTCGGTCGAGCTGGCGAGGGGTCAGCAGCGTGATCGGCTGGCCCACCGCCTCGTCGGCGCTGTAGCCCAGGAGCCGGGTTGTGGCCGCGTTGACGAAAACGATGCGGCCATCCGTGGCCGTCACGATCACCGCCTCGGGCAGGGCGTCGAGCACGGCGGCGCCAAAGCCTTCAAGGGCCGCCAAGCCGGAGGGGAGGGTGTTGGTCATGCGGTCGGTGTCCTTGGCGCCCGTCCGCGCGGGTTGCGCGCGAACGGGCCGGTCATCGGTTCAGGCGGTGACGGGATGCCCGCCTTCCATCGCCTCCAGAACCCTCGGATCGTCAAAGATCGGAATACCGGCGTCCTGGTACTTCTTCTGGGCCGTGGGTGTCAGCAGGCCGACCCGGGCGAGCGCCGGCATCATCAGGTCCTTCAGCGAGTGGATCTGTCCGGGCGGCAGTTCCTGGGTGATGCCGGCCGCTTCCGCCTCTTCAATGCCCTTGAAGAAATCCTCATGGTCGATGCCGCTGTTGTCGAGCACCTGCAGGAAGCCGGGGTCGACGCGGCTGGCCAGGGTGCCGCCGGTGCCGCCGTGAACCAGGATGTTGACGGCCTGGAAGGCGAAATCGGCCAGATCCTCGACCTCATCCTCGGGCAGGCGTCCGATCACGGGACCGAGGTAGGCGTGTCCGAACGACACGTGGCGGGATTCGTCCCGCATGACGTTGAAGGTCAGCTTCTTGAGCAGTTCGCATTGGGTCGTGCGGTACATGTTGTTGAAGGCGCCGAGCGCCAGGCCCTCGACGATCATGTTCATGCCGATCATCACCTTTTCGTAGCGATCCGATTTCAGGGTCGCGTCGATCAGGGCCTTCAGCCAAAGCGACATCGGATAGACGATGGCGATCTTTTCACAGTAGCGGGCGTACACTTCCACGTGCCGCGCCTCGTCCATGGTCTGTGTGGCGGCGTAGAGCTTGGCGGTCGCATCGGGCACGGAGTGAGTGACGCAGGCGGCTGTCATCAGCGCCCCCTGTTCCCCATGCAGGAACTGCGACAGCAACTGCGCGGTGGAATGAGCGGTGAAGGTTTCACGTTGAGACTTGTTCAATTTCGCGAAAAACGGCATGCGGTGATAGACGTCTGACCGATCGTTGATCAGCGGCTTGGAGGGATCAACGACGGTATCCCAAGGCAGGATTTCGTCGGAGTCCCACTGGTTTTGCTTGGCGCGTTTGTACAGATCCTCGACCTTATCGCCCGACATGATGTATTTGAACGACCAAGCGATGTTCATCGGGTTTTTGTAAAAATCGTCTGGATTCATGTCCACCTTCCAGGTGGGTGCGGCGGTTTGGCTTTGTTCTACGGTAGCCATTTTATCTCTCCCTGTGCTGGTTTTCAGTATTGACGAGATGGGATACGTACGGTCAAACCCTCTAGACTATCGTCGAGCTTGACCTGACACCCGAGCCGGCTGTTTGGGGTGACGTCGAACGCGAAGTCGAGCATCTCATGCTCGAGTTCCTCCATCGCCGGCAATCGTTCGAACCAGGGCGACTCTACGTAGACGTGGCAGGTGGCGCAGGCGCAGGCGCCGCCGCAGTCTCCATCAATTCCCGGAACCGTGTAGCGCTTGGCGCCGTCCATGATGGAACGCCCCGCCGCGACATCCACGCAATGTTCGGCCCCGCCTGGCTCGATATATCTGACCTTGACCACGCGACTCCTTCCCCGCCCAACGCCGTCGACCTTATGCTTCGCCTTCGGCAAAGACCCAGCTCGCGCCGTTGTTCGGGTCGGTCCCCAGACCCTAAAGGTGACGGGACCGTCAACTTTGATTTGGCTCAAAGTTCGGGGAAAAGCTCATTCAACCGCGCCGTGGAGCGAAATCTCTCGGTTCAATGACGCCTGGGGTCGGATGATTTTGGGCGCGTTCATCCCCTTGAGCCCAATGCGGACGGGCATGGCTTCATCGTCGGCCGGACGCCGGCAAGCGACCGTCTGATCCGCCGGAGCTGGGGCTTGGCAGGTCGCGTCAGCCGATAGGCGCCGGGGCTCGTTGTCCGGCGGCGCCGGCGAGGCCGACACCCGCGAGGATCATCGCCAGAGCCGCGTAGCAGGCCGGACAGTGAAGGGCGAGTGGGCCGCCGTGACGGCATATCGGTCCGAGCGCTTCCGCCGCCCAGATTCCCCGCATCAGGGCTGCGTACCAGACCCCGCCGATGGTGGTGAGCGACGCTGCGGCGCCGAGCAGCGCCAAGGGTACCGGATCGGAACGAGTTTCGCGGGACATGACTTCTCGGATCTCAAATTTGCGAAGACGAAGGCCGCCCCGCGAAAAACTCTCTACGGCGATCACACCCGGGCCCTCCTTGATCCACGTCAATGCTCCTCGGTTGCATGCGGGCGAGGGAGTGCCGCATGGCTCCGCCTCAGGAGTCGTGCGTCAAATTGGGGAAATCCTTGTCAACCACGCCTTCCACGGGGAGAGCGCCAGCCGCCGTCGGGACAGGGGGCGCGCCAGTCCTCCTGCTCGTTTCGGTGTTGGGCGCGTTGCTCGCCACCGTCGCCACCGTCCTGTCTCAGGATCCGCTGTTCCAGTTTCAGGGCGCCATTTTCATCATCGGGTTCGTCGCGGCGGCGGCGATCCTGGTCGGAGGGCTCGCCTCGGGGGGCTTCAAGCAGGACAGTTCGCGGTATTCCGACAACGTGATCAAGGCGGGCGTGATCGCCACCCTGTTCTGGGGCGCCGCGGGCATGCTGGTCGGGGTGATCATCGCGTCGCAGCTGACCTGGCCAAGGATTTTCTATTTTCCGGAATTCGGCTTCCTGAACTTCGGCCGTCTTCGGCCGCTGCACACCTCGGCGGTGATTTTCGCCTTCGGCGGCAACGCCCTGATCGCCACGTCGTTCTGGGTCGTTCAGCGGACCTGCAAGGCCAAGCTGTTCGGCGGCATGCTGCCCTGGTTCGTGTTCTGGGGCTATCAGCTGTTCATCCTGCTCGCCGGCCTGGGCTATCTGGTGGGCATCACCCAGGGTCAGGAATACGCCGAGCCCGAGTGGCTGACCGACCTGTGGCTGACGATCGTCTGGGTCTGCTACCTGCTGGTGTTCCTCGGCACGATCTGGAAGCGCAAGGAGCCGCATATCTATGTGGCCAACTGGTTCTACCTCTCTTTCATCATCACCATCGCCATCCTCCATATCTTCAATAACCTGGCCATGCCGGTCAGCTTCCTGAATCACAAGAGCTATGAACTGTGGTCGGGCGTGCAAAGCGCCATGGTGCAGTGGTGGTACGGCCACAACGCCGTCGGCTTCCTGCTTACCGCCGGCTTCCTGGGCATGATGTACTACTTCATTCCCAAGCGCGCGGAACGTCCGGTCTACAGCTATCGCCTGTCGATCGTGCATTTCTGGGCGCTGATCTTCATCTACATCTGGGCGGGCCCACACCATTTGCATTACACGGCCCTGCCGCAATGGACCCAGACCCTGGGCATGACCTTCTCGATCATGCTGTGGATGCCGTCCTGGGGCGGCATGATCAACGGCCTGATGACGCTATCGGGCGCCTGGGACAAGCTGCGCACCGACCCGGTGATCCGGATGTTCGTGGTCTCCCTGGCGTTCTACGGCATGTCGACCTTCGAAGGTCCGGTGATGTCGATCCGCACCGTCAACGCCCTCAGCCACTACACTGATTGGGGTATCGGCCACGTCCACTCCGGCGCGCTCGGCTGGGTCGGCTTCGTCAGCTTCGGCTCGATCTACTGCATGGTTCCGTGGCTGTGGAAGAAGGACCGGATGTATTCGGACCGTCTGATCGAGTGGCACTTCTGGATCGCGACGACCGGCATCCTGCTTTACATCACCGCGATGTGGGTTTCCGGGATCATGGAAGGCCTGATGTGGCGCGCCTATACGCCCGACGGCTTCCTGGCCTACAGCTTCATCGAAACGGTGGCGGCCAAGCATATTGAATACATGGTCCGGACGCTGGGCGGCCTGATGTACCTGAGCGGCGCTCTCATCATGATCTACAATGTCATCCGGACGGTGGGCATGCCCAGCTCCGTGAGTGTCAACCACCCGGCCGACGCGGTTCCCGCGGGCCTCGCGATCGCCGGGGAGTAGGAACCATGGCCAACTTCGTTTTCAAAAACCACGGCAAGCTCGAGCGGCATTCCATGCTGCTCCTGCTGTTCATCATCCTTGTCGTCTCCGTCGGGGGGCTGGTGGAGATCACGCCCCTGTTTTTCCTGGAGAGCACGATTGAGAAGGTGGACGGGATGCGTCCCTACACCCCCCTCGAGGTGGCTGGACGGGATATCTACATCCGCGAGGGCTGCTATCTCTGCCACTCGGCGATGATCCGTCCGCTGCGCGACGAGGTGGAACGCTACGGCCACTACAGCCTGGCGGCCGAGAGCATGTACGATCACCCGTTCCAGTGGGGCTCCAAGCGCACGGGCCCGGATCTGGCGCGGGTCGGCGGCAAGTATTCCGACGCCTGGCACCGCGATCACCTGATCAATCCCCGGTCGCTGGTGCCGGAGTCGATCATGCCTCCCTACAGGTTCCTGGCCGAGAAGGATCTCGACTATCGGGACATCAAGGACAAGCTGAAGGCGCTGAAAATCGTCGGGGTGCCCTATACCCAGGCGGAAATCGACTCGGCGACCGAAGACCTCAAAGCCCAGGCCAACCCGAATGAAAGTCCAACCAAGCTGAAGGCCCACTATGGCGACAAGCTAAACATCCGTGACTTCGGCGGCGGTTCCGACCGCATCACCGAAATGGATGCTCTTATCGCCTACCTGCAGATGCAGGGCACCCTGGTCGATTTCACCACCTACAAGGCCGATGCTCCGGCGAACAGGCGGTGATTGATGTCCATCACCTATGAAACCATCGCCAGGTTCGCCCAGCAGGGCGGGTCCGTCTACTTCTTCCTGATTTTCCTGGGCGGCTGCGTCTACGCCTTCTGGCCCCGCAAACAGGCCGAGTTCGATCACGCCGCACGCCTGCCCCTGGATGAGGATTCTTCACTATGAGCGGCCACAGACCGACAGACCCGCACAGCGGGACCGAAACGACCGGCCATGAGTGGGACGGTATTACCGAACTGGATACGCCACTGCCGCGCTGGTGGTTGTGGATCTGGTACGGCTGCATCGCCTTCGCCATCGGCTACTGGGTGCTGATGCCCTCGTGGCCCTACCCCGGCGGCTATACCCCGGGCATCCTGCATAATTCTCAGCGCGCCCAGGTCGAAGTGGACCTGGCCGCCCTGAAAGCGCATCGCGACATCCAGGGCCACGCCCTGACCAACGCGTCGCTTCAGGATATCGAAAAGGACCCCAAGCTGCAGGCCTACGCCATGCAGGTCGGTCAATTGACCTTCAATGCCAATTGCATCTCGTGCCATGGCACCGGCGGCACCGGCTCGAAGGGATATCCCAACCTTCGTGACGACGTGTGGCTATGGGGTGGCAAGTTGGAGGATATCCAGCAGACCATCACCCACGGCATTCGCGCCGAGGATCCGGAAACCCGCTCATCCAAGATGCCGTCCTTCGGTGTCGACGGGCTGCTCAAGCCCGGCGAAATCAACGATTTGACGGAGTATGTGGTCAATCTGTCCGGGCGGCGGGCCAATGCGGCCGCGGTCGCCCGGGCGACGCCCCTGTTCGCCAACAACTGCGCCGTCTGTCACGGTCCGGAAGGCAAGGGCAACCAGATGTTCGGCGCGCCGAACCTGACCGACAAGGACTGGCTCTATGGTTCGGACCGTGCGTCGATTCACGGCCAGATCTGGAACGGTCGCGGTGGCGTGATGCCCAACTGGGGCAAGCGTCTTGACGCCAACACCATCAAGGCGCTGACGGTCTATATCCACGCCAGCGCTGGCGGATCCTGATCAGACGGATCGGAGCATCTAGGTGGTAACCGTAATCGAGCGTAAGAAAGCGGACGCGGAGAAGGCGGCGGAGGCTTCGGTCTCCGTCGCCGCCACGGTCCGGTCGAAGGTCGTCGGCGGTGCGCCGGGCCTCTACAAAAAACGCACGCAAATCTATCCCAAGCTCGTTCACGGCCAGTGGCGGACGATCAAGTGGGCGCTGCTGGTCGTGACTCTGGCGATATACTGGATCACGCCATGGATCCGCTGGCACCGGCCGGAAGGCCTGCCGCAGCAAGCGGTGCTGGTGGATTTCACAGGTCCACGCTTCTACTTCTTTTTCATTCAGTTGTGGCCCCAAGAAGTCTATTTCTTCACCGGGCTGTTGATCATTGCCGCCCTGGCTTTGTTCGTCACGACAGCCCTGTACGGTCGTCTGTGGTGCGGTTACGCCTGTCCGCAGACGGTGTGGACCGACCTGTTCATCGCCGTCGAACGGTTCTTCGAGGGTGATCGCAACGCTCGCATGAAGCTGGACGCGGCGCCGCTGAGCCTCAACAAGGCTTGGCGCAAGGGCGGTAAACACGCCACATGGCTGGCCATTGCCCTGGCCACCGGCGGCGCCTGGGTCTTCTATTTTCATGACGCCCCCACCCTGTGGAAAAGCCTGTGGATAGGGCAAGGTCCCCTTACGGCCTATGTTTCCGCCGCCATCCTCACCTTCACCACCTATTCTCTCGCTGGCACCATGCGGGAGCAGGTCTGCACCTTCCTGTGTCCGTGGCCCCGTATTCAGGGCGCCATGCTCGACGAGCACTCTCTGCAGGTGATCTATCTGCATGATCGCGGAGAACCCCGCGGACCGCACAAGAAAGGACAGTCGTGGGAAGGGCGCGGCGATTGCGTCGACTGTCTGCAATGCGTGGTGGTCTGTCCGATGGGGATAGACATCCGCGACGGCGCCCAGATCGAATGTATCAATTGCGGCCTGTGCGTCGACGCCTGCGACGAAATGATGACCCGCATCGACCGGCCGAAAGGCCTGATCGGATACGACACCGAGTCCGCGGTCGCCGATCGCCTGGCCGGCCGCCATGCGAAATATGAGTTCATCAGGCCGCGGACGATCTACTATGGCGCCGCCCTGACCATCGTGGCGGGGGCGATGATGTGGGGCCTGCTGACCCGCAGCCCGGTCGTGTTCGACGTCCTGCGCGATCGCAACCCGACCTTCGTTCGGCTTCACGACGGTTCCATTCGGGACGGCTACACTTTGAAAGTGGCCAACCGCACGTTCGACCGGCAGGTGTTCACGGTCACCGTCGACGGCCTTTCCGGATACAGTCTCAAGACACCGGGCTTTCCCTCTTCGGCGACGGCTCTGACGCTGATCGTGCCGGCTGACCAGGTCGGCTCCCTAAGGGTGCTCTTGTCGGCGCCGGCGGCGGCCGTGTCGGGCACGGCCATGCCGGTTACGTTCCGCATCCGTTCGGCGACCGTCTCGGCGGCCAAACTTTCTGTCTTCCTGGCTGGAGAGGCAAACACCCTATGACGACCCCGATCACGACGCCCCCTATCACCGCGACGCGGCAATTCGTCCTCAAGGGCTGGCATGTGCTGGCCATGCTTGTCCTGTTCTTCGGCGTCGATATCGCCATCAACACGGTCTTCATGGTGAAGGCCTACGGCACTTTCCCAGGCGAAATCTCCAAGACGCCCTACGAGGATGGGCTCGCCTACAACGCCGCTCTGGCCCAGAAACGCGCTCAGGCGTCGCTCGGATGGCGGCTGTCCGCGGGTCCGGAAGGTCCGGGACGGTTACGGGTCGACGCCGCCGACAGGACCGGCGCGCCGGTGCGTGGACTGAAGGTCTCCGTTCATCTGGAACGCCCGGCGACCGAGTATGGCCAGAGCGACGTGGCCTTGCGCGAGGCCGAACCTGGCGTCTACCGGGGCGAGACGGCTATGCCGCGCGGCGCCTGGGACCTCACGGTCACCGCCGATGACGGGCGCGGGCATGTCGCCAAGGCGGATCGGCGAGTGTTGCAACCGTGACCGCGGCCAGCGTCGCGTCGCCGGCGGCCGATCTCTCCGGCTTCCTGCGGCCGACCGGGACGGACGGCGAAAGCCGCCTGGAGTTGATGGTCACCGGCGCGCGCTGCGCCGGCTGCATGAACAAGATCGAGCGAGGCGTCGCCGCGCTTCCGTCGGTGGCCCGGGCGCGTCTGAACCTTTCGACCGGCAAGCTGCTGGTGATTTTCATCGGGTCCGGCGCCGATCCCGCCCGGGTGATAGATGCCGTGGAGGATCTGGGTTACGTCGCCCGGCTCTACGATCCGGCGGCGGTGGAGGCCGAATACGACAAGGACGGCCGCCGATTGACCCTTGCGTTGGGAGTGGCCGCGTTCGGCACCCTGAACGTAATGATGTTCACGGTCCCGGTGTGGGCGGGACTGTTCGGCCAGGAACTGAGCGCGACCACGCGCACGGTGATGTACTGGTTCGCGGCCCTGGTCGCGACACCCTGCGCGCTTTACGCTGGCATGCCGTTCTTCACGTCAGCCTGGGCGTCGCTGCGCCGTGGCAAGGCCAACATGGACGTGCCGATCACCATCGGCGTGCTCCTGACCTTGGCGATCAGCTACTACGAGACCTTCCGGGGCGGCCGGCACGCCTATTTCGACGCCGCGATTACCCTGATCTTCCTGCTGCTGATCGGCCGCTATCTCGAACACAAGCTCAAGGCCCGCGCCCGTGGCGCCGCGCGGGATCTGTTGGCCCTGCAGACTTCCGTGGCGGTGCGCGTCGACGCCGACGGTCTCGAACAAGGCGTTCCTATCGCCCAGGTCCAGGTCGGCGATCTGCTGGCGGTGGCGCCTGGCGATCGCATTCCGGTCGATGGCCTGATCGAAGGTGGCGCCTCGGAGATCGACAACGCCTTGATCACCGGCGAGACAGCGTCTGTGGCGGTCGCCTCGGGTTCGGCGGTTCATGCAGGGGCTCTCAACCTGTCCGGACGGCTGTTGCTCCGCGCCCGGGCTCAGGCCCAGGATTCAGCGCTTGCGGAGATCGCCCGACTGATGGAGGCGGGCGCCCAGTCGAAATCCGCCTATGTTCGTTTGGCCGATCGCGCCGCGGCCCTCTATGTTCCGACGGTCCACACCGTGGCGGCGGGAACCTTCGTTCTGGGCTGGCTGCTCGGACTGGGCGCGCATGAGGCGCTGATGCGGGCCGCGGCGGTGCTGATCATCACCTGTCCCTGCGCGCTCGGGCTGGCGGTGCCCGCGGTCCAGGTCACCGCCAGTGGCCGGTTGTTCCGGGCGGGCGTGCTGGTGAAGTCGGGCGCCGCGCTCGAACGTCTGGCCGCTGTCGACTATGTGGTGTTCGACAAGACCGGGGTTCTCACCGAGGGACGGCCGAGGCTGATCGCCGGCGACATGGACCGACTCGCCGACGCGGCGCGGCTGGCTCGGGCGTCGCGGCATCCGCTCGCGCGCGGCCTCGCGCGCGCCGCGGGGCCGGGCGCCGTGGCCGATGCGGTGACCGAAACGGCCGGGCAGGGCCTCACAGGCGTGATCGACGGCCGGCCGGCCCGACTGGGTCGGGCGAGCTTCCTCGGCGTACCGGAGGCGACGGCGCGGGAGACGGAATTGTGGTTCGCTCGTGACGGCGAGCCGGCCTGTGTTTTTCGTTTTGCCGACAGCTTACGACCCGATGCGGCCGCGACCGTTTCCCGCTTGCGGGCGCTTGGCCTGGGCGTCGAGATCTTGTCGGGCGATGTGGCCGCCGCCGTGGGCGAAGTCGCGGCAGCCGTGGGGGTCGATCGTTGGCGCGCCGGCGTGACGCCGCTCGAGAAGGCGGAGGCGGTCCGTCGACTCCGGGAAGCGGGGTATCATGTGCTGATGGTGGGGGATGGCCTGAATGATGCGGCGGCGCTCGCCGGCGCCCACGCGTCGATGGCGCCCGGGGCGGCCGTCGACGCCAGCCAGAACGCCGCCGACCTGATTTTTGGCGGCGAAGGCCTTGGGGCGGTTGTGCTGGCGATTCGCACCGCTCGCGCGGCGCAACGTCGGGCTCTGGAGAATTTCGCGTTTTCGGCGCTCTATAACGCCATCGCCGCGCCGGCGGCGGTTTTCGGGTTGATCAATCCCTTTGTCGCGGCCATCGCCATGTCATCCTCGTCCCTGATCGTCACCCTCAACGCCTTGCGGATGAACCTCGTGGCGCGCCATCCGGAAGACGTTTCATGACAATCCTGATGTTTCTCGCCCCAACGTCGATCATTCTCGGCCTGCTCGGGCTTGCCGCCTTCTGGTGGACGGTGAAGAACAACCAGTATGAAGACCCTCAAGGCGACGCCGCCCGGATTCTCAATGACCATGAGGACGATGGGCCGCTCTGAATCGCGACGGGCGCCGCCGGCTATCGGCCGTGCTATGAGCCGCTTCTGACGGGCAATCGTCATCGAGCGACTCAGGCGGCCATTGATGCGCGTACTCGTCACAGGAACCGCTGGGTTCATCGGTTTTCACCTGGCCAGACGGTTGCTTGCCGACGGCCATGAGGTGGTGGGGATCGACGCCCTCACCGACTACTATGACGTCGATCTCAAGCGCGCCCGTCGGGACCGCCTTCTCGCGCACCCGGCGTTCAGCGACCACGTCGTCAGGCTCGAGGACGGCGACGCCGTAATGGCGATCGCCCGCGCGGCCGCGCCGGACGCGATCGCGCACCTCGCCGCCCAGGCCGGGGTGCGCCACAGCCTCAATGACCCCCGCGCCTATCTGGATGCCAATGTGGTTGGGACCTTCAACGTCATGGAAGCGGCGCGCGATCAGCGTGTCGGCCACCTGCTGGTGGCGTCCAGCAGCTCCGTCTATGGCGGCGGCAAGGATACGCCGTTCCGTGAGACGGCCCGCGCGGATCACCCGCTGTCGATCTACGCGGCGACCAAAAAGGCGGGCGAGGAGTTGACGCACGCCTATAGTCACCTGTGGGCCCTGCCGACGACGGTCGCGCGATTCTTCACGGTCTATGGCCCCTGGGGCCGTCCGGACATGGCGCTATCGTTGTTTGTCGACGCGATCCTCAGGGGCCGGCCGATCACCGTCTACGGGCACGGCGACATGGAGCGCGATTTCACCTATGTCGACGACCTGGTCGAAGCCCTGGTCCGTCTGCTCGCCGCGCCGCCGGAGCTCGGGCGGCCATTGGAGGGTGTGGGCGACTCCCTCAGCCCGACGGCGCCATGGCGGGTGGTCAATATCGGGCCGGGTCATCCCATAAGGCTGGGCGATTTCGTCGCCGCCATAGAGCGGGCCCTGGGTCAGGCCGCGACGCAAGACCTTCAGCCGATTCAGCCTGGAGAAAGCCGCGTCACCTTCGCCAATGCAGACCTCCTTGAGGCCCTGACAGGTTTTCGGCCCGGCACACCGCTCGACGAGGGCGTGACCGCGTTCTGCGATTGGCGCCGACACTATTACGGCGAGGTTTGAGAGGCCGGTTTACCGCTCGTGCATCGCCTCGGAGGTCTTTCGCGCCAGGGGTGACAACAGATAGTCGATGATCGCACGCCGCCCCGTCTTCACCTCGGCGGTGACCGCCATGCCTGGCATCAGGGCCTCCCGCCGCCCGTCAACGATCATGCTGGTCTGGTCAACGGCAATGCGCGCCAAATAGGTCGGCGAGGCCGGGGCGGCCGGAGCTTGGGCGGTGGTCGGGTCCTCGGTCTGGCGCGTCGCCTGGGCGACCGCGTCGCGACTGACATCGATCACCTTGCCGTGAACCAGACCATAGCGGGTAAAGGTGAAGGTCTCGACCTTGACGGCGACATCCTGGCCGGGATGCACGAAGCCCACGTCTCGGTTGGCCAGTTGCGCTTCAACGGTCAGGCGCTGGTTGTCGGGCACAATGATCATCAACCGCTGAGCGGGCGTGACGACGCCTCCGACGGTGTGAACGGCCAGTTCCTCGACCACCCCGTCGATCGGCGCGCGAAGTTCCGAGGCGACCGACTTCTGCCGCGCCTTGATCAGATCCTGGGCAAGGGCGTTCTCCTTCTCCCGCGCCTTTTCCAACTCTCCCAGCACGCCCGCGGCGAACTCCGACACCGACAGCGCGCGCTGATGTTGCAGCGCCGCGACAGAGGCGCGCGCCTGAGCCAGTCGCGCCGCCAGAACCTCAAGGTCGCGGCGGGCGTCGCCGAGTTGCTGCTGGGCGTCGAGCGACGCGAAGCTTGTGCCGTATCCCTGTTCCCGCAGTTTTTCGTGCAAACGTGATTTTTCAGTCAGCAGTGGCAGGCTGGCGTTGGTCTTGGCGATCTGAGCCTGAACCTCCCCCGCCTCGGCGCGTTTTTCGCTGATCTGTTGCTCGACGCCGGACACTTTCGCGGCCTGCGCGTCGATCTGGGCGTGAAGCGCGGCGCGGGTCTGGGCCAAGTCGTCGGCGCTGGCGCCGTCCACGGAGGCCAGGGCGCTCACGCCGCCGCGACCTTCCGCCACCGGCTTGAGAGCGGACAGGCGCGCGACGTCGAGGCGCGCCTGAATCAGGTCACGCGAGAGGCGGTCGCGATCGGCGCCGACGGCGGTCGGATCCAGGGCGATCAACAACTGCCCGGCGCGAACACGGTCGCCGTCCTGAACGGCGATGGTCTTGACCACGCCGGGATCGAGGGGCTGGATCGTCTTCGTCTTGCCGCTTGGCAGCAACCGACCCGGCGCGACGGCGATCACATCGACCTTGCCTAGGAAAGCCCAGGCCACCGCCAGCGTGAAAAAGCCGCCGATCACCATCGCCAACAACCGGCCGGTGGGCGACGGCGGCGTTTCCAGCACCTCCAGCGCCGCTGGCAGGAACTCGCGTTCGTCCTGGCGCTCGAAGCGCTCGACGAGGCGGCGCAGTAGACGGGTGAACAGGCCGCCGCTCGTTTGGCCGCTCACGTCGTTTCCTCCTTGTCCTTGTGTCCGCCGGACTGCAGGCGCCAGAGTTCGGCGTAGCGGCCTCCCGCCGCGAGCAGGCTGTCATGCGTGCCGCGCTCGATCACCCGGCCTCCCTCGACGGTGATGATGCTGTCCGCCATCCGCAGGGTCGACAGCCTGTGAGCGATGATGATCACGGTGCGATCGTGGGTGATGCGGCGCATATTGGCCTGGATCGCCGCCTCGCTCTCATAGTCCAGCGCGGAGGTGGCTTCATCGAAGATCAGGATGCGCGGGTTGCCGACAAGGGCGCGGGCTATGGCGATTCGCTGCCGCTGGCCGCCGGATAGCGACGCCCCGCGTTCGCCGATCATGGTTTCGTATCCTTCGGGCAGCGCCAGGATGAACTGGTGGGCGCCGGCGAGCTCGGCGGCCGCGATCACCCGGTCCATGGCCATGCCTGGATCCGCCAGGGCGATGTTCTCCCGCACGCTGCGGTTGAACAGGACGTTCTCCTGAAGGACCACGCCTATCTGCCGTCGCAGCCAGGCCGGGTCGACCATCGACAGGTCGACGCCGTCGATCAATACCCGGCCTGTCTCCGGCACATAGAGACGCTGGATAAGCTTGGCCAAGGTGCTCTTGCCCGAGCCGGACGAGCCGACGATCCCCAGGACCGTGCCGGCGGGCGCTTCCAGGGACACGTCGGTCAGCACCGGCTGGCTGTCAATCCGGTAGCGGAAGCCGACGGTCTCCAGCCGAACATCTCCGCGGATCGGCGGCAGGCTCGCCTGGGCGCTCTGACCGGGTTCCGGGGTGGTGTTGAGGATATCTCCCAGACGGTCGATCGAGATGCGCACCTGCTGGAAATCCTGCCAGAGCTGCGCCAGCCGCAGCACCGGCGCCGACAGCTGCGAGGAGATCATGTTGAAGGCGACCAGTTCGCCGACGGTGAGCTTGTTGTTCACGACCAGCCCGGCGCCGAGGAACAGGATCAGCACCATGGTGATCTTGTTGATCAGGGTGGTGGTCTGGGTGGCCAGGTTGCCGACGCCAACGACCCGGAAAGCCGCGGTGACATAGCCGGCCAGCTGTTCCTCCCAGCGACGCTGCATCACCGGCTCCAGCGCCATCGACTTGACCGTCTCGACCCCGGAGACCGCCTCGACGAGAAAGGCCTGGTTGTCGGCGCCGCGCTTGAAACGCTCGTTCAGTCGCTCGCGGAAGATCGGCGTCAGGCCTAGGCTGAGAAGGACATAGAGGGGCAGGGCGCCCGCCACCACGACCGTCAACATCGGGCTGTAGATATAGAGGACCACGAGGAAGACGATGGCGAAGACCAGGTCCAGCGCCAGGGTGATGGCCGAGGATGTCAGGAACTGGCGGATGGTGTCGAGTTCGCGCACCCGGGCGACGGTGTCGCCGACCCGACGAGTCTGGAAGTAGGCCATCGGCAGGGCGAACAGGTGGCGAAACAGTCTTGCGCCCAACTCGACGTCGATGCGGTTCGAGGTGTGGGCGAACAGATAGGTTCGCAGCCCCCCCAGCACGACCTCGAAGATCGACAAAACCCCCAGGCCGAAGGCCAGCACCTCAAGAGTCGACAGGCCCCGGTGCGCGAAAACCTTGTCGATGATCACCTGAAAGAACAGGGGCGCCAACAGGCCAAACACCTGCAGGAAAAAAGAGGCGATCAGCACGTCGATCAGCGGCTGCCGGTACTTCTTAACCGCATCGACGAACCAACTGACGCCGAACCGTCG
The DNA here is from genome assembly GCA_903870555.1 of uncultured Caulobacteraceae bacterium. Lineage (GTDB taxonomy): Bacteria > Pseudomonadota > Alphaproteobacteria > Caulobacterales > Caulobacteraceae > Acaudatibacter > Acaudatibacter boreus. The sequence goes on along the minus strand of CAIQDO010000057.1, from coordinate 23,408 downwards.
ATAGGGGTCGCTCAACGTGGCGCGGCGGGTCAACAGGATCATCCGCCCGGTCCACCGCGCGGCGAGCTCGTCCTGAGACAGCATTTCAGGCGTCGGCCTTCGCGGATCCTGCACCAGGATCCGGCCATCCGTCACCTTGCCGACGACCATCCAGCCGCCGTCCTTCAGCGCCGCCAATGCGGGCAGGGGAGTCGATTCGAGTCGGGCGTAGGTGGTGTCTATCGCCCGCGCCTTGAGCGGGAAACGCTTGGCGGCGCGCAGGAGCGCATCCTCGTCCAACGCGACAAGGCCGCTCTGGTGGAGGATTTCGGCGGGATTGGCCGGGAGGCCGAGCAGCTGCAGAATGAACGCGAAGCTGATTGCGCCGGGATCCGTCGTCGAATTGGCGCCGACACCGACCATCACGCAATCCCTGACCACCGCGCCCCATGGCCTCGCTGGCCCGCGCGCTCATTCGACCGATCAGCCTTAGGCCTCTTTGGCGGCAGCCGAAAGAGCCGCGGTCACCAGGGTTCCCCATGGCGTCCGAGGGGTGTCAGCTCCGGCGCGATGGTGTAGAGCGGGACCGCGCGGGTGTGGCGGAATTGGTAGACGCACTGGATTTAGGTTCCAGCGCCGCAAGGCGTGGAGGTTCGAGTCCTCTCATCCGCACCAACCGGCTTAGCCCAGCGGGCTTGGCGGGACAGCCTCCCGGCGCCCGCCGCGCCGCCGCGTTCGGCGCCCCTTGAGACCCCGAAGGGGGCATGACATAAGGGCGTTCGTTTCACGCCGCCTGCCAGGACGGATCTTGGCGGCGGCTTTTTATTGGGCGATTGGCTGAGCCTGCGCCCCAACTTCGGGACACGTTGATGCAAGTTGTTGAAAAGCCCGGCGAAGGTCTTAGCCGTAGCTATGGCGTGATCGTTCCGGCGGCCGAACTCGGCGCCGCCCTCGACGCCAGGATCGCTGAAATTCTCCCCACCTTGAAGCTGAAGGGCTTCCGACCTGGCAAGGTGCCTCAGGCGCACGTGCGCCGCCTGTATGGCAAGGCGCTCATGAGCGAGGTTATCGAGAAGACGCTCAGCGACACATCGCAGCAGGTGCTCGCCGACAACCAGCTTCGTGTGGCCTCTCGTCCGGACTTGCGGCCGGTGTCCGACATGGATCAGGTGCTCGCTGGTCAAGTGGACCTGTCCTACGAAATCGACGTCGAGGTCATGCCCGACTTTGAGCCGGTCGACGTCTCCACCCTTTCGTTGGAACGCATTGTCTACACCTCATCGGACGAGGAGCTGGAATCGGCGTTGGCCGAGGTCGTGGCCCAGAACCGCACCTTCGAGGCGCGCGAAGACGGCGAAGCGGCTCTGGACGGGGATCAGGTGGCGATCGATTTCGTCGGCCGCATCGACGGTGAAGCCTTCGACGGTGGTTCGGCGACGGACGCCGAGCTGGTGCTTGGGTCCGGCCAGTTCATTCCGGGCTTCGAAAGCCAACTCGTCGGCGCCAAGGTCGGCGATCAGGTCGACGTGTCGGTGACGTTCCCCGACGACTACCAGGTCGAGACCCTCAAGGGAAAAGCGGCGGTCTTCGAGGTCGCGGTCAAGGCCGTGCGCGCGCCCAAGGAGTCGGCCGCCGACGACGCCCTGGCGGTGCAGCTGGGTCTGGCGGACCTGGAGGCGCTCAAGACCGCGCTTCGTGCGAACCTCGACCGCGAGTTCATCTCGGCCTCGCGCTTCAAGCTGAAGCGGGCGCTTCTCGATGTCCTGGACGCCAAACATGACATTCCGCTGCCGCCGCGGATGGTTCAGGCCGAGTTCGACGGCATCTGGGCCCAGGTCCTGAAGGACCAGGCCGACGGTCAGTCCTCGCCCGAGGACGCCGAAAAATCCGAGGATGAACTTCGCGCGGAATACCGCCAGATCGCCGAACGCCGCGTGCGCCTGGGCTTGGTGCTGGCAGAAATCGGCCGGCGCGAAAACGTCACCGTCACCGAGGCGGAGCTTGGCGATGCGATGCGGGCGGAGGCCATGCGTTACGGCGCCCAGGCCCAGGAGATCTTCGACCTGCTGCGACGTAACCCGGATATCCAGGCGCAGATGCGCGCGCCCCTCTACGAGGAAAAGGTTGTCGACCTGATCGTCGGACGCGCCACCGTCACCGACCGGGCGGTTTCCAAGGCGGAACTGTTGCGCGAGGACGACATGCCCGAGGGCTATGGCGGCGCCGTGCCGACAGCCTCCGAGGACGTCGTTGAGGCGACTCCGGAAGCCGCCGACGAGGCCGAGGCCCCGGCTCCCAAGAAGCGCAAGCCCGCGAAGGCCAAGGCGGCAAGCGATGAAAGCGAAACGACGCCTTTGGAAATCGTCGACGCCGCCGAACCGGTTGCCGATTCCATGGCCGAGGCCGCGCCGAAGGCCGCCAAGCCCCGCAAGGCCAAGCCCAAGGCGGAATAGGGATGACGCCTTGCGCCGGGCTGGGCGCGGGCCGATATCCTGGACACCAACGAAAGGCGCAGAATCGATGAACACCGATCCCCATACGACCTCCCTCAACCTCGTTCCCATGGTTGTGGAGCAGTCCAGCCGAGGCGAGCGGGCCTTCGACATCTTTTCGCGCCTGCTGCGCGAACGGGTGATCTTCCTCAACGGCCCGGTCGAGGACGGCATGTCGGCGCTTATCTGCGCCCAGCTGCTCTATCTCGAATCCGAGTATCCGAAGAAACAGATCGACATGTACATCAACTCCCCCGGGGGCGTGGTGTCGTCCGGTCTCGCGATCTACGACACGATGCAGTATATTCGCTGCCCGGTGGCCACCACCTGCATGGGCATGGCCGCCTCTATGGGGTCTTTTCTGCTCATGGCCGGCGAACCCGGCCTTCGCGTCGCCCTGCCCAATGCCCGCATCATGCTGCACCAGCCGTCCGGCGGCTTCTCCGGCAAGGCCTCCGATATCGAGCGTCACGCCGAGGATATCCTTAAGACAAAGCGCCGCCTCAACGAGCTCTACGCCAAGCATTGCGGGCGGACCTACGATGAGGTCGAGCACACCCTCGATCGTGATCACTTCATGGATGCCCAGGAAGCCAAGACCTGGGGGATCATCGACAACGTCTATGAAAGCCGCGCTGCGTCTGAGGCCGCGCAGGCCTGACGTTCAGACGGCTGATATCGCCCTGAGGCGGGCGAGAATGGCGGCCTGGGCCGCTATTCCGTCCGCCGACAGACGCGTGAACTCCGACTCCGCCGGATTTCGCAAGTCCGCCCAGAGTCCGCTCCCGTGCTCATGGAAGTGTAAGCAGGCTCGCGACCGACAGTAGAATACCCCGCGTCGTTTTTCCTTAAGCCCCGGGATGGTCCGCACCTGCAGCAGCAGCGACTCAAGGCGATCGAGCGCCAGAGGTCCGGCGTGTTTCATGGCCGCGCCGTGAACACTTTCAGGCCCGCCGTTCGGGCGAACGCCAGCATCTCTGTATCACCGTCGCTATCGCCATAGGCGGCTTCGAGCTGGAGATCGTCTCCCAAGGCGGCCCGCAGCCGGACGACCTTTTCGGGACCTCGGCAATTCAACCCCTCAAGCACGCCGGCGAATCGATCCTCTCCATCGAAGGCCAGTCGCGTGCCGATCAATCCGTCCGCCCCCAGCAGCGCCGCGAAGGGCGCAACGAAGACTTCGGGTGAGGCGGTGACGATCAGCAGCCTCGCGCCGCGCCGGCGCCAGTCATGCCAGCAGGCGACGGCGTCTGGACGGAACAGGTCCGCCGCGCGGGATTGGGCGAAACGAGCTGTTTCGGCGTCCAGATCGCGGCGTCGGATGGGGCCCAGAAATCGGCGCGCCATCGCGGCCTTCAGCTTTCCGCGATCGGGCTTGAGCATGTGGGCGGCGATGTCCGGCGCAAGGCCGCCGACACCAACGGCGAACCCCAACAGACCGGCTCGCCAGCGGAAAAACGCGACGAAGCTGTCGCTGCAGGTGAGCGTGCCGTCGAAATCGAAAGCCACGACGGGCAGGCCTTCGGCGGGGATCGAAACTTCCGGCTGGCGAAAGTCGCCCGACATCCCTATCTCTCCCAGACCCGCCTTTGCGCCGCCCCAAATGCGACACGCCCGGTCCTTAAGCAAGACAACTGGGCATCCCAGGCTTGTGGTTCGGCCCCGGATCGGGGAAAGTCGTGTTGAGACGCCCGGAACGCGGGCCTGGGCGTCCAGTAAGGCCGACAGCGGGTTTTATCGAACCCAGGCTGAAGGTCTCGGAAAGTGAGAGCAGACGATGACGAAAGCCGCCAGCGGCGACAGCAAGAGTACGCTATATTGCTCTTTCTGTGGCAAGAGCCAGCATGAAGTCCGCAAGCTGATTGCCGGACCCACCGTGTTCATCTGCGATGAGTGCGTTGAACTGTGCATGGATATCATTCGCGAAGAGCACAAGATTGCTTTCGTGAAGTCAAAAGATGGGGTGCCGACTCCTCGTGAAATCCGTGACGTGCTCGACGACTATGTCATCGGACAGGAACATGCCAAGAAGGTGCTGTCGGTCGCGGTCCATAATCACTACAAGCGCCTCAACCACGCCCAAAAGAACAATGACGTCGAATTGGCAAAGTCCAATATCCTGCTGGTCGGCCCGACCGGTGTGGGTAAAACCCTGCTCGCCCAGACCCTGGCGCGAATCATCGACGTGCCGTTCACCATGGCCGACGCCACCACCCTGACCGAAGCGGGCTACGTCGGCGAGGACGTCGAGAACATCATCCTCAAGCTGCTGCAGGCGGCCGATTACAACGTCGAGCGGGCGCAACGCGGCATCGTCTACATCGACGAGGTCGACAAGATCAGCCGCAAGTCCGACAATCCGTCGATCACCCGCGACGTGTCGGGCGAGGGCGTCCAACAGGCGTTGCTGAAGATCATGGAAGGCACCGTCGCTTCAGTGCCGCCGCAAGGGGGACGCAAACATCCCCAGCAGGAGTTCCTGCAGGTCGACACCACCAATATGCTGTTCATCTGTGGCGGCGCATTTGCCGGGCTGGAGAAGATCATCTCCAGTCGCGGCAAGGGGACCTCGATCGGCTTTTCCGCCAAGGTCTCCGACCCGGACGATCGACGGACAGGCGAGGTACTTCGCCAAGTCGAGCCTGACGACCTGCAGAGGTTCGGTCTGATCCCGGAATTCATCGGCCGCCTCCCGGTGATCGCCACTCTCGACGATCTTGACGAAGCGGCGCTGGTGAAGATCCTCACTGAACCGAAGAACGCGCTGGTCAAGCAGTACCAGAGGCTGTTCGAGATGGAGAACGTCGGCCTGTCGTTCACCGACGACGCGTTGAAGGCCGTGGCTCGTAAGGCCATTTTGCGCAAGACCGGGGCTCGCGGTCTGCGTTCGATCCTCGAGGCGATCCTGCTTGAGACCATGTTCGACCTTCCGACGCTTCAAGGCGTGGAAGAGGTGGTGGTCAACACCGAGGTGGTTGAGGGCCGTGGCCAGCCGTTGATGATCTATGCCGAGAAGAAGAGCGGCGCCGCGTCAGCCTGATTTCGGTCGATCACGCAAGCAGGTCCGCGATGGTCGCCCCCAGGCCAGCGGTAAGGTCGCTCGGGGCCAAGCGGACTTGTAGTCCGCGCTGGCCGCCGTTGACATAGACGAGGTCGAACCCCGTGATCGACGCCTCCACGGCGGTCGGCACATTGCGTTTCTGGCCGAATGGGCTGATCCCGCCGACCTTGTAGCCGGTCATCCGCTCGGCGTCGGCCGGCGGCATCATTCGGGCCGCCTTGCCCCCGAAGGTCCGCGCGACAGCCTTCATGCTGAGTTCCCGGTCTGACGGTAGGACCACGCAGACCGGCCTGTCGTCGACAAGAACCATGAGTGTCTTCAGCACCCGGCCGGGATCCTCTCCCAGGGCGTCCGCCGCCTGGAGGCCGACTCTCGCCGCGTCAGGATCATAGTCATAGCTGTGGAGAGTGAACGTCGATCCCGCGCGGGCGAGGGCGATCGTGGCGGGTGTGGTCTTGGCCACGAGAGGGCTCCGTGTTCGGGCTGGCCCGGTACAGGCGCCTCGGGCTATGGCTGGGATTTCTATCGCCATAAGCAAGATCAACAAAGGCGTTCCGAGCCATGACCAGCAACCTGCTTTTCGACCGGCTGATGCGGGCGGGCGTTCCAGCCGCCTTGGCCCTCGAGGCTGGAGGTCGCCGCTACAGCTACGCCGATCTGATGGGGGAGACGGCCCGCCTGGCCGGCGCCCTGGTTGAGCTTGGCGTGAAGCCGGGGGACCGTGTGGCGGCCCAGGTGGAGAAATCCGCGACCAATCTGTTGCTGTATCTGGCGACGGTGCGCGTCGGGGGCGTCTTCCTGCCACTCAACACCGCCTACACCTTGGCGGAGCTGGCCTATTTCCTTGGCGATGCCGAGCCCGCTTTGATCGTCTGCGATCCGGCTGCGTCCGACGGACTGGCTGCGATCGCCGGTGGCGCGAGCATCGTCACCCTGGACGCCTCCGGAACCGGGGGCCTGGCGGACCTCGCCGCGAACGGGTCAGACACGTTCCCGACCGTTCCGCGAGGCCCCGATGACCTTGCGGCGATCTGCTACACCTCCGGCACGACCGGCCGGTCAAAGGGGGCGATGCTCACCCACCGGGCGCTCGCCGCGAACGCCGAGACGCTGGTGGAGCTCTGGCGTTTCACCAACCGCGACGTGCTGATTCATGCGCTGCCCATCTATCACGTGCACGGCTTGTTCGTAGCCACCAACGTCGCCCTGATGGCGGGCGCGTCCATGATCTTCCAATCGCGGTTCGATGCGGTCTCGGTGTTGTCCGCGATGGGAAGGGCGACATGCCTGATGGGCATTCCAACCTTTTACACACGGCTTCTCGCCCAGCCCGGCCTGACCCGCGAAGCCGCCGCGCCGATGCGGCTGTTTATCAGCGGTTCGGCTCCGCTGCTGGCCCAGACCCATCGCGATTGGACGGCCCGCACAGGCAAGCCAATCCTGGAACGCTACGGCATGACCGAGACCGGTATGAACACCTCCAACCCCTACGACCAGGAGCGCATGCCTGGTACGGTCGGTTTTCCGCTGCCGGACGTCGCTCTGCGCATCGTCGATGAAACCACCGGGGCGCCAGTCGTCGACGGCGAGATCGGGGTGATCGAGGTCAAGGGGCCCAATGTCTGCGCCGGCTATTGGCGCAACGCGGAGAAGACGGCAGAGGCCTTCCGGCCGGATGGGTTCTTCATTACCGGGGACCTCGGCGTGCGTGATTCCGCCGGCTACGTCTCGATCGTCGGTCGAGGCAAGGACCTGATCATTACCGGCGGCCTGAATGTTTATCCCAAGGAGGTCGAGACGGAGATCGACACTCTGCCGGGGGTGGTGGAGTCCGCCGTGATCGGCCTCCCACACGCCGATTTTGGCGAGGCGGTGACCGCGGTCGTGGCGGTGGGCGCCGATGGCGATATCACCGAAGCGGATATCCTGGACCCGCTCGTTTCCAGACTCGCCAGCTTCAAGCGGCCAAAGCGGGTGGTGTTCGTCACCGACCTGCCACGCAATGCGATGGGCAAGGTGCAGAAGGCGCAACTTCGCGAACAGCTTCGCGTTCTGTTCGATTGACCGCCGTCGCCGGCCGTGTCGGCCTTGCAGGCCGCCCTCGCTTGAAACCCGCGCGTCACACGCCACATAGGTGAAGAACGAGACCGTCCGGATGGCCGGTGTATGACGCGACTCGGGGCAGGATGACCTGCCCAACGTTGATCATCCTCCCGAAATCCACCAGATCGCCTGGCGCGTATGATGAGTGACCGCGCCGGCCAGGAGTGAACAGAACCATGCCAACCCTTACCGTCCTACCGGTGCTGCCCCTGCGCGACATCGTCGTGTTCCCGCACATGGTGGTGCCGCTGTTCGTCGGCCGTGAGAAATCCGTTCACGCCCTCGAGGAGGTGATGAAGACCGACAAGCAGATCCTGCTGGTGACCCAGAAGGACCGCGACCAGGACGATCCCGCCCCCTCCGACATCTATGAAGTCGGTGTCCTTGCCACCGTCCTGCAACTCCTCAAGCTGCCCGATGGCACCGTCAAGGTGCTGGTCGAAGGCCGCGGCCGTGCCGCCGTGCTGAAGTTCACCGATCGGGAAGCCTATTACGAGGCCGAGGTCGCGGCCATCGAGGAGCAGAATGGCGACGCCCACGAGGCCGAAGCCCTCTCTCGCGCGGTGGTCGAGCAGTTCGACCACTATGTGAAGCTCAACAAGAAAATCCCGCCAGAAGCCACGGCGGCGATCCCTCAGATCACCGAGCCTGGCAAACTGGCCGACACCATCGCCGCGCACCTCGCAGTGAAGATCGCCGATCGCCAGCAACTTCTTGAAATCTTCAATGTTTCAAAGCGCCTTGAGCGCGTGTTCGCCCTGATGGAAGGCGAGATCAGCGTCCTGCAGGTCGAGAAGAAGATCCGCGGTCGCGTTAAGCGTCAGATGGAGAAGACCCAGCGCGAGTACTATCTGAACGAGCAGATGAAGGCGATCCAACGCGAACTGGGTGAACAGGACGACGCGCGCGACGAATTGATCGAGCTTGAAAAACGTATCAAGAAGACCAGGTTGTCGAAGGAAGCCCGCGTCAAGGCCGAGAGCGAGCTGAAGAAGCTGCGCAACATGAGTCCGATGTCGGCCGAATCCACGGTCGTGCGCAACTACCTCGACTGGATTCTGTCGATCCCGTGGGGCAAGTCCAAATCCAAGCCGATCGACATCGAGCGGGCCGAGCGCATCCTTGAAGAGGACCACTATGGTCTCGAGAAGGTCAAGGAACGAATCCTGGAGTACCTGGCCGTCCAGGCCCGCACAGGCACGCTGAAGGGGCCGATTCTATGCCTCGTCGGCCCTCCCGGCGTCGGCAAGACCTCCCTCGGCCGCTCGATCGCCAAGGCCACGTCGCGCGAGTTCGTGCGTCTCAGTCTGGGTGGTGTGCGTGATGAGGCCGAGATTCGCGGTCACCGCCGCACCTACATCGGCTCCATGCCTGGCAAGATCATCCAGTCGATGAAGAAGGCCAAGACCACCAACACCTTCTTCTTGCTCGACGAGATCGAGAAGATGGGCGCCGATTGGCGCGGTGATCCGTCCAGCGCTCTGCTTGAGGTGCTCGATCCGGAACAAAACTCGACGTTCAACGACCATTACCTTGAGGTGGACTACGACCTGTCGAACGTGATGTTCGTCACCACCGCCAACTCGCTGAACATGCCCCAGCCGTTGCTGGATCGCATGGAGATCATCCGCATCCCTGGCTACACCGAGGACGAGAAGGTGGAGATCGCCAAGCGCCACCTGTTGCCCAAGCTGGCCAAGGACCACGGCCTGAAGGCGGGCGAGTGGGTCGTGCCGGACGATCGGATCCGGGACCTGATCCGCTACTACACCCGGGAAGCCGGCGTGCGATCGCTGGAGCGGGAACTGGGCAACCTGGCTCGCAAGTCGGTCCGGGACATGGCCCGCGAGCATTTGGTGTCGGTTGAAATCGATCAGGCGCGGCTCGACAAATACGCCGGCGTGCGCCGCTTCCATTATGGCGCGACGGACGAAGAGGATCAGGTCGGCATCGTCACCGGTCTGGCCTGGACCGAATTCGGCGGCGACATCCTGACCATCGAGGCGGTCAAGATGCCGGGCAAGGGACGGATGTCGATCACCGGCAACCTCAAGGAGGTGATGAAGGAGTCCATCGCCGCCGCCGCCTCCTACGTCCGCTCGCGCGCCACCACCTATGGCATCAAGCCCAGTTCGTTCGACAAGACCGACGTCCATCTGCACGTCCCAGAAGGGGCGACGCCGAAGGACGGTCCATCGGCGGGCGTGGCCATGGCCGTGGCGATCATCTCGGTGCTCACCAACAATCCGATCCGCAAGGACCTTGCTATGACCGGTGAGATCACCCTGCGTGGCCGGGTTCTGCCCATCGGCGGCCTGAAGGAGAAACTGCTGGCGGCGCTACGGTCGGGCATAAAGACGGTGCTGATCCCGCAGGAGAACGCCAAGGATCTGGCCGACGTGCCCGAGAACGTGAAGGCCGGACTGGAGATCATCCCGGTGTCGACCGTCGATCAGGTGCTGGCGATTGCCCTGACTGGACCGATCACCGCGATCGAATGGTCGGAGGAGGACGAAGCCCCGCGGGCGCCGACTCCGCCTTCAGAAGACAGCGTCGGTGGCCTCGTCACCCACTGAGGGGCGAAGGCCGGCAACAGGCTGGAGCGGCGCGGAGCGATCCGCGCCGCTCGGTCGTTTGACGCCGCCCGCACACGCGGGATAAGGCCAAATGGCGATCAAGAGGGCGGCTAGCTCAGCTGGTTAGAGCGTCTCGTTTACACCGAGAAGGTCGGGGGTTCGAACCCCTCGCCGCCCACCATCCCGCTTCACCCGATGGGCTTCGCAGGAAAAAACCTGAATTCCGGGGCGAAGCAGGATGCCCGCCGAAGCGCGAAGGAGGGCGGCAACCCGATCCGGCTCGAGAGCTACTTTAAGCCAGCTTTCCAGGCGTACCCTTCGCCGGACGCCTCGATCCGTCCCACCCCGGGGAAAGGAAAGTGCGGCGCGAACACCAATTCGTGTGTCTTGGCCAGCATGGCCAGGGTGTCCCGTCGGCTGGATTTTCCTGCGACAGGGTCATTGTCGAAGCCCATGGTCCATTCCGGTCTTGCCAGGGAGACGATCGAACTGTGGGCGCTGTCGCCAATGTCGAGAAGTCGGGCGCCGTTGGAGACGATCTCATAGCCGACGTGTCCAGGCGTATGCCCGCCGAGCGCCACCGGCGTAATCCCGGGCAGAATCGGTACGCCCGGCTCGAAGGTTTTCACCTTCGGACCGATGGCCGCGACGAGCCCTGCCGAACTGGCCTGGGTCTGTATCCAGGCCCACTCCTTGGCGGATAGCCGTACCGTCGCCTTCGGGAAGGCCGCCGCGCCCGCGGTGTCGAGCAGACCGCCGATGTGGTCGCCGTGGCTGTGGGTGATCAGAAGGTCGGTAACCTCCGCCGGAACGAACCCCGCGGCCTTAAGGCTGGCGATCAGTCCGCCATGGGCCTTCGGCCCAAGCCCCGTGTCGATCAGCGCCACATGCCCGGGAACGATCACCAACAGGGCGTCCACGGACAGGTCGATGTGATCGGTGGGGAGGCCCGACTTCGACAGCAACGCGGCCACGGCCGCTGGTCCGGCGTCGACGCCAAAGGTTCTGCCGTCGTTGGCCGCCTCATAGCGGGCGTCACGCAGGGTGAACAGTTTCAGCCCGCCGAGCCTGAAGGCTTCTGCGGCAGGTGGGGCGGCGATCGGTCCCGCAGTGAGGGCGCCGGCAGGAGCCAGGCTCGCGGCCGCAATCGTCAGCAGGCTTAGAGCAGCGCCTCGAAAGGTCATCGGTTGGTCTCCCGCCCGGTTTGGCGCCCGGGTCGTCAGAAAATGACCTTCTCCTCGCCCCACCACAACGGTGATTTTTCCAGATCGATGAACTTGCGTTCGTCTTCCAGCAACATCCGGCCCGCCTTGGCCGCCTCCGGGTCGGTTGCGCTGGCGGCCAGATCCTCGAAGCTGTCGAACCATAGCTGCGCCACCCCGTCAAAAGGCTCCGGCGCGTTGCGCGAGCGGCGGATGTCGGCGGAGATCTCGGGCGAGGCGCTGTGAAGTTGGACATAGCGGCGAATGCGCAGGACGTCCCGCACGCTGGCCACCAGCGGCGCATGGGTCTCGAACCAATAGGCCTGGAAGGCCTCAAGGGTTAGCTCGGGGCGCCGCACCAGGGCGAAGGTCAGTTTGATCACGGGTCATTCCTCCTTTCGGGCGGTGGACGAGGCCCCGCCTTTGACCCACTCTAGCAACAGCCGATGGGGGACGCGCATGCGAACTGTGACCACGCGAGTTGGACGGGGTATGGCGTTAGCCGCCAACATGATCGTTCTGGCGTTCGGATCCGCCGCAAGCGCGGGCGCGCCCAGCCTGGCTCAGATTCTCGATTCTTCGCCGCCGGGTGATTGGCGGGCCGTCGATCCGGCGGAACTCCTGGTGATGACCCTGCCAAAAGGTCGGGTGGTTATCGAACTGGCCCCGCAATTCGCGCCAAACCACGTGATGAATGTCAAGCGACTCGCCAGGGCGGGCTTTTTCGACGGACTGTCGGTGGTGCGGGCGCAGGACGACTATGTGGCCCAGTGGGGCGATGCCGATTCCTCTCATTCCACTGGCGAGGGCAGGCTTCGCCTGAAGGCCGAGTTCGACCGGCGTTACGCGGCGGGCGAACCGTTTGTCGCCCTCCCGGATCCCGACACCTATGCCGCCAAGACAGGGTTTGCCGGCGACTTCCCGGCCGCCCGGGATCCGAAGACGGGACTGACCTGGCTCACCCATTGCTACGGCATGGTCGGCGCGGGCAGGGCCATCGATCCCGACTCGGGGGGCGGCGCTGAACTCTACGCCGTGATCGGTCAGTCGCCACGACAGCTCGACCGTAACGTCACCCTGCTTGGGCGGGTGATCGACGGGATGGAGATCCTCTCGTCCCTGCCACGCGGTCACGGGGAAATGGGCTTTTATCAGACGCCCCCAGAGCGAATCACCATCGCCGCCGTAAAGCTCGCCTCCGACCTTCCTCCCGGTGAAAGGCCCGGATTTCAGGTTCTGCGCACCGACAGCGCCACTTTCGCCGCCGTGGTTCAGAACCGGCGATTCCGTCGGGACGACTGGTACAAGGTCCCCGCGGGCCGCATCGATGTGTGCAATGTGCCGCTGCCGGTCCGACGAACGCCCGCCAATTAGGCGAGGGGAGCTATCGGCGCCTCACAGGACGCCTCGTCGGGCGAGGAATTCGTGAAATGGCGCGAGTGACGGGACTCGAACCCGCGACCTCCGGCGTGACAGGCCGGCGCTCTAACCAACTGAGCTACACCCGCATATTCCTTGGCCCGAGGGGCCGGTGGAAGCGAGAGGCAGCCTGATAGGGCCCGGGCCCGATTCAGTCAACCGCCGCGTTCACGCGAATAGCGACACATCGCGCACGCGACATGGTTTGAACCGCGGGCGCCCTTGCGCTAGAAGCGCGCGCATCCACCCCAAAGGCGGCCAATGAACGCGTTCCTGTTGCAGTATCTGCCCATCGTGATTTTCCTCGGCATCGCCGCCGTCCTGGGGGTCGCCTTCATTGTCGCCGCGGCGATCGTGGCGCCGAAGGCGCCCGACCCCGAAAAGCTTTCCTCTTACGAATGCGGCTTCAACGCCTTCGACGACGCCCGCATGAAGTTCGACGTGCGCTTCTATCTGGTGTCGATCCTGTTCATCATTTTCGACCTGGAAGTGGCGTTCCTCTTCCCCTGGGCTGTCGCCCTGATGAAGCTGCCGCACGCCGCCGGCCAGTTCGCATTCTGGAGCATGATGAGCTTCCTGGGCGTGCTGACCGTCGGCTTCATCTACGAGTGGAAAAAGGGAGCCCTGGAATGGGAGTAGTCGTTCCTGGCGGTCCTCCCGCCCTGGCCGGAGCGCGTTCCAGCGTTCAGGGCTATGATCCGAAACTGCACGACCCCTATTTCGACGGCATCACCGGCCAACTCGCCGACAAGGGCTTCGTCCTGGCCGCTGCGGACGATCTGATCACCTGGGCCCGCACGGGTTCGCTGATGTTCATGAGCTTCGGCCTCGCCTGTTGCGCGATCGAGATGATGCAGGCGGCCAACCCGCGCTTCGACATTGAGCGGTTCGGCACCGCCCCGCGTGGCAGTCCCCGTCAGTCGGATTTGATGATCGTCGCCGGCACCCTGACCAACAAGATGGCCCCGGCCATGCGCAAGGTCTACGACCAGATGCCGGAGCCCCGTTACGTTATTTCCATGGGCAGCTGCGCCAACGGCGGTGGCTACTACTATTTCAGCTATTCGGTGGTCCGTGGTTGCGACCGCATTGTCCCGGTCGACATCTATGTGCCGGGTTGCCCGCCGACGGCCGAAGCGCTGGTCTACGGCCTCCTGCAGCTGCAGAAGAAAATTCGCCGCACCGGCACCATCGAGCGGTGAGGAGTCCCAAATGACCTGGCGAATGTCCGATGAGGCCCTTGAGACTCTGGGACAGACTGTGGTGGCCGGTTCGGCTGGCCTGATCGACGGTTTCTCGGTCGCCTTTGGCGAACTGACGGTGACGGCTCGCGTCGGCGTGATCGTCGAGGTGCTGACTTATCTGCGCGACGATCCGGCTCTGCGCTTTCACCAGCTGATCGATATCTGCGGCGTCGACTATCCTCAGCGACCGCAGCGGTTCGATGTGGTCTATCATCTGCTGTCGATGGTGAAGAACCACCGCATCCGGGTGAAGATTCAGACCGACGAGGATACCCCCGTCGCCTCCGTTGTTGGCGTGCATCCCGGCGCCGAGTGGTTCGAGCGCGAGACCTTCGACATGTTTGGGGTGTTTTTCTCGGGCCATCCCGATCTGCGGCGTCTGCTGACGGACTACGGTTTCCACGGCTATCCGCTGCGCAAGGACTTCCCGATGAGCGGCTATGTGGAGGTTCGCTATGACGACGAACTCAAACGAGTTGTCTACGAGCCAGTGAAGGCCGTGGAATTCCGCAACTGGGACTTCCTGTCGCCCTGGGAAGGCGCGGACTACGCCCTTCCTGGCGACGAGAAAGCGGAGACGGCCAAATGACCCTCGCCCACGATCTGGTCCCTGCCTCTGACACCGTGGCTCACACCGAGGAAACGCCGGTCCGCAAGTTCAGCCTGAACTTCGGCCCTCAGCATCCCGCCGCCCATGGCGTGCTCCGCTTGATTCTCGAACTTGACGGCGAACTGGTCGAGCGGGTCGATCCCCATATCGGCCTTCTCCACCGCGGCACCGAGAAGCTGATTGAGGCGCGGCCCTATACGCAGAACACGCCCTATTTCGATCGGCTCGACTATGTGGCGCCGATGAATCAGGAGCATGCCTTTGTCATCGCCATCGAGCGGATGATCGGCCTTGAGGTACCCATCAGGGGCCAGCTGATCCGGGTGCTCTACTGCGAGATCGGGCGGATTTTGAATCATCTGCTGAACATCACCACCCAGGCGATGGATGTCGGCGCGCTCACCCCGATCTGCTGGGGATTCGAGGAACGCGAGAAGCTGATGGTGTTCTACGAGCGCGCCTCGGGCGCCCGGATGCACGCCAACTATTTCCGCCCCGGCGGCGTGCGCCAGGATCTGCCGGACGCCCTGGTCGATGACATCGAACGGTGGTGCGGCACGTTCCCGAAACTGCTTGACGATATCGAGACGCTGATCACGGGCAACCGTATCTTCAAGCAGCGGAACGTCGACATCGGGGTCGTCAGCAAGGACGAGGCTCTGGCCTGGGGGTTCACCGGCGTGATGCTGCGGGGCGCAGGCGTGGCGTGGGACCTGCGACGCAACCAGCCCTACGAATGTTATGACGAGCTGGAATTCGACATTCCGCTCGGCCTGAACAGCGACTGTTACGATCGCTACCTTTGCCGGATGGAAGAGATGCGCCAGTCGGTGCGCATCATGCGCCAATGTATCGAACGGCTGCGAAAGACGCCCGGCCTGGTGCTGTCGGACGACCACAAGGTCTCGCCGCCCCGCCGCGGCGAGATGAAGCGTTCGATGGAAGCCCTGATCCACCACTTCAAGCTCTACAGCGAGGGCTTCCACGTTCCGGCCGGCGAGGTCTATGCCGCGGTCGAAGCGCCGAAGGGTGAGTTCGGCGTCTATCTGGTCGCTGATGGGACCAACAAACCCTACCGCTGCAAGATCCGCGCGCCGAGCTTCGCCCACCTTTCGGCGATGGACTGGATGAACCGAGGCCACATGTTGGCCGACGTCAGCGCCGTTCTCGGGTCGCTGGATATCGTGTTCGGGGAGATCGACCGTTGAGTGTTCGCCGTCTCGCCAAGAACCAGCCCGCCAGCTTCGCCTTCAGCCAGGAGGCGCGCGAGAAGGCCGACTGGTGGATCGCCAAGTTCCCGGCCGGACGTCAACAGTCCGCGGTCATCCCGCTGCTTTGGCTGGTTCAGAAGCAGGAGGGCTGGGTATGCGAGCCCGCCCTTCGCGTCGTCGCCGGCCTTCTGTCGATGCCAGTGATCCGGGTGCTGGAGATCGCCACCTTCTACACCATGTTCCAGCTCACGCCGGTCGGAACGGTGGCGCACGTCCAGCTGTGCGGCACCACGCCCTGCATGCTGCGCGGGGCCAACGCCCTGAAGGCCGTGCTGTCCGATAAGATCGGGCCGAAGGATCATTGCTCGGCAGACGGGAAGTTCTCCTGGGAGGAGGTCGAGTGCCTGGGGGCCTGCGCCAATGCGCCAATGGCCGCCATTAACGACTATTACCATGAAGACCTGACTCCGGAGTCGCTGGCCGGGATCGTCGACCGTTTCGCCGCGGGCGATGCGCCCGCGCCGGGCTCCGCGATCGGGCGGCAGGGATCGGCGCCGGTCGGAGATCCGCTCACCCTGACCGATCCGTCCCTCTACGACGGGTCGCGCGCGAAGCCCCTCAGCCTGCCCAATCTGCCCGCGCCGGCAACCGCGGAATGAGCGGCGACGGTCATCTCGCGACCCGCAACGCGGGTTTCATCGCCTGCCTCGTTGGGGCGCTGGTGATGATTTCCGGCCGCTACGCGGCCGGTGCGCCGGCCTGGCTGGTCTATGTCGGGGTCTCAACCATCGTGTTCGGCTGGGGCCTGTTTCTTCTGTCGATGATCCGGCGCGCGGCCGACGCCCGCGCCCGGATCAACGCTGGCGAGGTGAAGAGTTAATCATGGTCGGCATTCTGGAAGACAAGGACCGCATCTTCACCAACCTCTATGGTCGGTACGACTGGCGGCTTGAAGGAGCCCGGGCGCGGGGCGTCTGGAACGGGACCGCCGACATGCTGTCCCAGACGCCGGAATGGATCTGCGATCAGATCAAGGCGTCGAGCCTTCGCGGCCGTGGAGGCGCGGGATTCCCGACCGGGTTGAAGTGGACCTTCATGCCCAAGGCGATCGGCGATCGGCCTCACTATCTGGTCGTCAACGCCGACGAGTCGGAGCCGGGCACCTGCAAGGACCGGGAGATCATGCGCAATGATCCCCACCGCCTGATCGAGGGTTGCCTGGTGGCGTCCTACGCCATCCGCGCCCACGACTGCTTCATCTACATCCGCGGCGAATATGTTCATGAACGGGAGCGGCTGGAAGCGGCGCTGATCGAGGCGGCCCAGGCCCGGCTGATCGGGAAGGACAACATCCACGGCTGGGACTGCAACATCCGCGTCACCCATGGCGGCGGGGCCTATATCTGCGGCGACGAAATGGCGCTGCTGGAGAGCCTGGAGGGCAAGAAGGGTCAGCCGCGGCTGAAGCCGCCCTTCCCGGCGGGCGCAGGCGTCTACGGCTGCCCCACCACCGTCAACAACGTTGAATCGATCGCGGTCACCCCCGAGATCCTGCGCCGGGGCGCGGAGTGGTTCCTCGGCTTCGGCCGGCCGAAGAATTCCGGCACCAAGCTGATGAGCGCGTCCGGACACATCAACAAGCCGGGCGTGGTCGAGGAGGCGATGTCGATCCCGCTACGCCAGCTGATCGACGACCACTTCGGCGGCGTCCGTGGCGGCTGGGGAAACCTCAAGGCCGTGATACCCGGCGGCTCGTCTGTGCGGATGATCCCGGCCGAGGAGGCCGAGGTGGCTCTGATGGACTTCGACGATCTCGGCGCGCGCAAATCCGGTCTTGGCACCGCCGCCATGATCGTGATGGACAAAGACTGCGACATCGTCGCCGCCATCGCCCGTCTGTCCTACTTCTACAAACATGAGAGCTGCGGCCAATGCACGCCTTGCCGCGAGGGCACCGGCTGGATGTGGCGGATCATGGAGCGGATGGTCACGGGCGAGGCCGATCCGAAGGAAATCGACATGCTGCTGGATGTCGCAAGCCAGGTTGAAGGCCACACCATCTGCGGCCTCGGCGACGCGGCGGCCTGGCCGATCCAGGGCCTGTTCCGTCACTTCCGGCCGGAGATCGAACAGCGAATTGCGAACTACCGCAGCCGCCGGGCCAATGTGCCCGGCGCGACCTTGATCGCGGCGGAGTAGGGGCGTATCGCCCCCCTCGCCATGGCCGACGAACCCGACAACCTCGTTCTCCAATTGCTTCGGCGCATCGACATCAAGCTCGATCGCGTGGTCGACGATGTCCAGGATTTGAAAGTGCGTATGACCCATGTTGAAGAAAGTTTGGCCGGCGTGAACCGGCGGATCGATCGGGTGGAAGCGCGTTTGGACCGGATCGAGAAGCGACTCGATCTGGTCGATCAGTCGATCTGAGGTCCAAACCCATGCCCAAAGCCAAGGTAAACGGTGTCGAGGTCGAGTTCGAGAACGGCATGACGGTTCTCCAGGTCGCCGAATTGGCCGGCCAGGAGATCCCGCGGTTCTGCTACCACGAGCGCCTGTCGATCGCCGGCAACTGCCGGATGTGCCTGGTCGAGGTGAAGCCCGGCCCGCCGAAGCCCCAGGCGTCCTGCGCCCTGCCGGCCGCCGACGGCCAGGAGATCATCACTGACTCGCCGATGGTCCAGAAGGCCCGCAAGGGCGTGATGGAATTCCTGCTGATCAACCACCCCCTCGATTGCCCGATCTGCGACCAGGGCGGCGAGTGCGACCTGCAGGACCAGTCGGTCGGCTATGGCCGGGACGAGACGCGCTACGCCGAGAACAAGCGCGCCGTCGAAGAAAAGCACATGGGTCCGCTGATCAAGACGGCGATGACCCGCTGCATCCAATGCACGCGCTGCGTCCGCTTCATCACCGAGATCGCCGGGGTTCCGGACATCGGTCTGATCTCGCGCGGCGAGGACGTCGAAATCACCACCTACCTCGACAAGGCGGTAGCCAGCGAACTGTCCGCCAATGTCATCGACCTGTGCCCGGTCGGCGCCTTGACCTCTCGGCCCTACGCCTACAACGCCCGTCCCTGGGAACTGACCAAGACCGAGACCGTCGATGTCATGGACGCCCTCGGCAGCGCCATCCGGGTCGACGCCCGCGGCCCGGCCGTGCTGCGCGTCCTTCCGCGCGTCAACGACGCGGTCAACGAAGAGTGGATCAGCGACAAGACCCGCTACGCCTGCGACGGCCTCGCCCGCCAGCGACTTGATCGGCCGATGGTTCGCCGGGACGGCCGCCTGAAGCCGGCGAGCTGGGGTGAAGCCTTCGCTGCCGTCACTGCGCGCCTGGAGGCGACCGCGGCCGACCGCATTGGCGTCATCGCCGGCGACCTGCAGGACATCGAATCGATGAAGGCCGCCAAGGACCTGTTCGCGGCGCTCGGCGTCGCGTCCCTCGACTGCCGCCAGGACGGTCTGGTCCTCGGTTCGGGCCCGCGGGAAAGCTGGCTGTTCAACAGCACCATCGAAGGCCTCGAACAGGCCGACGTCATCCTGCTGGTCGGGACCAATCCCCGCCTTGAGGCGCCGGTCCTCAATGCCCGAATCCGCAAGCTGTGGATGGCCGGCAAGGCCCGCGTCGGCGTGATCGGCGAAGCGGCGGACCTGACCTACCGCTACGACCATCTCGGCGCCGGTCCGTCAGCGATCGCGGAACTCGCCGCCGGCGGTTCGTCGTTCGCGGACGCTCTCAAGGGCGCCAAGCGCCCGGCCATCATCGTTGGCCAGGGCGCCCTGACCCGGTCCGACAGCCAGGCGGTCCTTGCGGCCGTGGCCTCCCTCGGCGCCGCTGTCGGCGTGGTGCGCGAAGGCTGGAACGGCTGGAACGTGCTGCATACCGCCGCCGCCCGTGTCGGCGGCCTGGATCTTGGCTTCACCCCGGCCCCCGGCGGCAAGTCCGCGACCGAGATGACCGCCAAGGGCGCGCTCGACGTGCTGGTGCTTCTCGGCGCCGACGAACTGGACCTGAGTCAGACGGACGCCTTTGTCATCTATCTTGGCACCCACGGCGACGCCGGGGCCCACCGCGCCGACGTCATCCTGCCCGGCGCCGCCTACACCGAGAAGAACGGCCTCTACGCCAACACCGAGGGCCGGGTTCAGCGCGGCGAACGGGCGGTGTTTCCCAAGGGCGAGGCCAAGGAGGACTGGTCGATCTTCCGCGCCCTGTCCGACCTGCTCGGCCATCGGCTGCCTTACGACACGCTCGAGCAGCTGCGCGCGAAGCTCTTCGCCGAGCATCCGACCTTCGGTCAGCTCGACTACGCGCCGGGTTCGACCCCGACCGCGCTCGATCTCGCCGCTCTCGGCGTCGCCGGCGCCCTGTCGGATGCGCCGTTCGCCAGCTCCGTCGGGGCTTTCCATCTCACCAATCCCATCGCCAGGGCCAGCGTGACCATGGCCGAATGCGCGGCCCTGTCGACGGGCCTGAAGTTAGCGGCGGAGTAGGGCCATCATGATCGATTGGGCGTCTCCCCTCGGCTGGACCATTATCACTGTCGGCCAGATCGCGGCTGTGCTGGTGTGGATCTTGATTTCCCTGGCGTTCCTGCTGTGGGGTGACCGCAAGGTCTGGGCCGGCGTGATGATGCGCAAAGGCCCCAACGTGGTCGGCCCCTTCGGCCTGTTCCAGTCCTTCGCGGATTTCCTGAAGTTCGTGCTGAAGGAAATCGTCATCCCCGATGGCGCCGACAAGGTGGTTTTCATCCTGGCGCCCCTGATCAGCTTCACCCTCGGGTTCGGGGCCTGGGCGGTGATGCCGCTCGCGCCGGGCTGGGTGGTGGCCAACATCAACGTCGGCATCCTCTACCTGTTCGCCGTTTCGTCGCTGGGCGTCTACGGCATCATCATGGGCGGCTGGGCCTCGAACTCGAAGTACCCGTTCCTGGGCAGCCTCCGCTCGGCGGCCCAGATGGTGTCCTATGAGGTGTCGATCGGCTTCGTGATCATCACCGTCATCCTGCTCAGCGGCTCGCTGAATCTTCAGACCATCGTCGAGAAGCAGGCCGGCGGTTTCTGGAACTGGAACGTGCTTGGGGGAGGGGGACTGCGCCAGTTGCCCGCCGCCCTGGTGATGTTCCCGATGATGGTGATCTTCTTCATCTCGGCCCTGGCCGAGACCAACCGGCCGCCCTTCGACCTTCCCGAGGCGGAATCTGAACTGGTAGCCGGCTATCAGGTGGAATACTCTTCCACGCCCTACCTGCTATTCATGATCGGCGAATACGCCAACATCGTGCTGATGTGCGGGCTGATCACCGTGCTGTTCTTCGGTGGGTGGCAGGCGCCGTTCCCGACGCCGTTCCTTGCCGCCTGGCCGGCGACAGCGGCCAGCTTCTTTGGGTTCATGTGGTTCTTCGGGAAGATCATCTTCTTCTTCTTCCTGTTCGCGATGGTGAAGGCGATCGTGCCCCGCTACCGCTATGACCAGCTGATGCGTCTGGGGTGGAAGGTTTTCCTGCCCACCTCCCTGGTGGCCGTCGTGGCCATCAGCGCCTGGCGGGTGTTTGGGCCTGCCGCATGAGCGTCCGCGTCGCCAGCCTTGGGGTGATTGTCTCGGCTCTCGCCGCCTCGGGCTGCGTGGGTGTAACGGATTTGTCCTACGGCCTGGAAACCGGCCCGGCGACCTACGACCGGCTGAAGGCCTCGACGGAGCAGTGCGGGGCCAAGGGTGGCAAGATCCACCTGCGGAAGGAGTACGGCGGTCAGAATCTGTCGGACTACGAGTGCGTGATTGGTAGGGCGAGGTAGCGGCGATGTTCCAACGCATAGGTCAGGCCATCCGCGGCGCGGCGCTCATGGATTTCGTCGGCGCCTTCGGCCTCGGCTTGAAATATCTGGTGAGCCCCAAGTCGACGGTGCTCTACCCCAACGAGCGCAACATCCAGTCGCCCCGGTTCCGGGGCGAGCACGCCCTGCGCCGCTATCCCAACGGCGAAGAGCGCTGCATCGCCTGCAAGCTGTGCGAGGCCATCTGCCCCGCCCAGGCCATCACTATCGAGGCCGAACCCCGTGAAGACGGGTCGCGCCGGACGACGCGCTACGACATCGACATGGTCAAGTGCATCTACTGCGGCCTGTGCCAGGAAGCCTGCCCGGTGGATGCTATTGTCGAGGGGCCGAACGTCGAGTTCGTCGTCGAGACGCGGGAAGAACTTTATTACGACAAACAGCGACTGCTCGAAAACGGCGATCGCTGGGAACGTGAAATCGCCAGGAATCTGGAATTGGACGCCCCCTATCGGTAACAACGGCGCGGGGTCCCGCGCCTTGACGGAGTATTGACGGCCTCATGTTCCTACAGGCGATAGCCTTTTACCTGCTCGCGGCGACAACCGTGGTGTCAGGTCTCGCCGTGATAACGGCCAGGAACCCCGTTCACTCGGTCCTGTTCCTGATCACCGCCTTCTTCTCCGCCGCCGGGCTGTTCGTCCTGATGGGGGCGGAGTTCCTCGCCATGATCCTGGTCGTCGTCTACGTCGGCGCTGTGGCGGTGTTGTTCCTGTTCGTCGTCATGATGCTCGACGTCGACTTCACTGCGCTGCGCCAGGGCTTCGCCCGCTACCTGCCCATCGGGGCGGTCGTCGCTGGGGTCCTGACCGTGGAGATGATCTTCGTCGCCAAAAGCGTCGCCAACTCGGGCGCGGCGGCCAACTCGACCGGCCCCGCCGCCAACGTCGCCTCGGTGACCAACGCCGAGGCGATCGGCCGGGTGCTCTACACCGACTATGTCTACTTCTTCCAGACCGCGGGGCTCGTGCTGCTGGTGGCCATGATCGGCGCCATCGTCCTGACCCTGAAGCATCGCGAGGGCGTCAAGCGCCAGGACGTCGGCCGCCAGACGGCCCGCAACACCGCCTCGGGCATGCGCATCGTCTCCATCAAGTCCGGCGAAGGGATCGACGAATGACCATCGGCCTGATCCACTACCTTGTCGTCGCGGCGATCCTGTTCACCATCGGCGTGCTCGGCATCTTCGTGAACCGCAAGAACGTCATTGTCATCCTGATGTCGATCGAGCTGATCCTGCTGGCGGTCAACATCAACCTCGTCAGCTTCTCGGTCTATCTGCACGACGTGGTCGGGCAGATCTTCGCCCTGTTTGTCCTCACCGTCGCCGCCGCCGAGGCGGCCGTTGGCCTGGCCATCCTGGTCACCTTCTTCCGTTGGCGCGGCGACATCGCCGTCGACGACGTCTCGGTCATGAAAGGCTGAGGATGTCCCCCCAACTCCTCGTAACCCTGCTCGTCTTCGCCCCGCTGCTGGGCGCCCTGATCGTCGGCCTGTTCGGCAAGAAGATCGGCGACATCCCGTCGATGGCCATCACCACCGGCCTGCTTTTCGTCGCCTGCGCCCTCGGCTGGGTTACCTTCGCCGAGGTCGTCTGGGGCGGCTGGCCGGCCCGGTTCACCGTCGAACTGGCCGCGTTCATCAACGTCGGGACCTTCCACTCCGACTGGG
>CAIQDO010000056.1 GCA_903870555.1 uncultured Caulobacteraceae bacterium | reverse complement strand
CTCGACGTCAGCATCCCTGTCGATCAGGTGTGGACCGCCAGCGCCAAGCTGACCGAGGAACTGAAGAGCGCCGACTGGCTCGACGCTGCGAAGTACCCGGCCATGACCTTCCGTTCGACCAAGGTGACCGTCACCAGCCCGACCACCGCTGATGTGATCGGCGATCTGACCCTGCACGGCGTCACCCATCCGGTCACCCTGAAGGCCGTCTTCAAGAAGGCCGCCGTGTTCGCCATGACCCAGAAATACATGGTCGGCTTCGACATCACCGGCCACGTCAAGCGCAGCGACTTCGGCGTCAGCAAATATGTCCAGTATGGCCTGGCCGACGATGTCGAACTGACCATCAGCGCGCCGTTCGAACGCAAGGGCAATTGATCGACGGCGTCCGCGACGTCTGGCGATAACGATTAGAGGGATTTTCGATGACTGAGATCGCGATGAACGGCGCCGAGAGCCTCGTGCTCACCCTGGTCGGCGCCGGCGTCGACACCTGCTTTTCCAATCCCGGCACCTCGGAGATGCACTTCGTCGCCGCCCTGGACAGCATCCAGGGCATTCGTCCGATCCTCGGCCTGTTCGAGGGCGCGGTCACCGGCATGGCCGACGGCTACGGCCGGATGGCAGGCAAGCCGGCCTGCACCCTGCTGCACCTGGGGCCGGGCCTCGCCAACGGCCTGGCCAATCTCCACAACGCCCGCCGGGCGGCGACACCGATCGTCAACATCGTCGGCGACCACGCCACCTACCATGCGCAATACGACGCCCCCCTGGCCTCGGACATCATGGGCTTCGCCCGGCCGGTGTCCGGCTGGGTCCATTCCTCCACCAGCGCCGGGACCGTCGCCTCGGATGGGGCCCGCGCCGTGGCTGCGGCCTGCTCGCCGCCGGGGCAGGTCGCCACCCTGATCCTTCCGGCCGACACCGCCTGGAACGCGGCGGAGGGCGCCGCCCCGCCGCTTCCCCGGCCGCTGCCGGCCGCGGTGTCCGACGGCGCCGTCGACCGCGCCGCACAGGCCCTGCGCTCAGGCAAGAAGACCGCCATCCTGATGCGTGGCGCCTGCCTGCAGGACGCCGGCCTGACCGCCGCCGGCCGCATCGCCGCCGCCACCGGCGCCCGGCTGCTGTGCGACACCTTCGCCCCGCGTCTGGTCCGCGGCGCCGGCAGGGTCGAGCTGGAGCGCATCCCCTATTTCGGCGAGATGATCGTCGAGTTCCTGGCCGAGGTCGAGATCCTGATCCTGGTCGGCGCCAAGCCGCCGGTGACCTTCTTCGCCTATCCGGGAAAGCCCAGCTGGTGCCTCCCCGAGGGAGCCCAGGTGCTGCATCTGGCCCACCCGCACGAGGACGGTCTCGGCGCTCTGGAGGCCTTGGCCTCGGACCTCGGCGCCCCGCTCACGGGCCCCGCCGTCGCCGGCTATGCGCTGCCGGATATGCCGACGGGCCGGCTCAACCAATATACCGCCGGCCAGGTCATCGCCCGCCACCTGCCCGAGGGCGCCATCCTCGCCGACGAGGGCGCGACGTCATCGGGCGGGGCCATGCTGGCGACGATCACCGCCGCCCCTCACGACCATCTGCCCTTGACCGGCGGCTCGATCGGCCAGGGCATTCCCCTCGCCGCCGGCGCGGCGGTGGCCTGCCCGCACCGCAAGGTGGTTTGCCTGCAGGGCGACGGCGGGGCGATGTACACGCTCCAGGCCCTGTGGACCCAGGCGCGGGAAAAACTCGACGTCACCACGGTGATCTTCGCCAACCACTCCTATGGCATTCTCAATGTCGAACTGGCCCGCGTCGGCGCCCGCAACGTCGGACCCAAGGCCTTGTCGATGCTGGACCTGCACAACCCCGAGCTCGATTTCGTCAAGCTGGCCGGCGGCCTTGGCGTGGAGGCCACCCGCGCCGAGACCCTCGAAGACTTCGATGCCCAGTTCGCCGACGCCATGGCCGGCAAGGGGCCGCGGCTGATCGAGGTGGTATTGTAGCGGGGAGGGAACGTCCCCTCCGGCGGCTAGACGCCCCCTCCACCGTCCGCCATGCGGCCGGTCCCCCTCCCCCGCGCTGCGCGCAGGGGAGGATTAGATATTGTATTTGTTATCCTCCCCCGAGAATCGGGGGAGGGGGACCGCGCCCGTAGGGCGTGGTGGAGGGGGCGTCTCGCCGCCTCCGTGCGCCCGTCTGCCTACACCGCCCCCGCCGCGATCAGGCTGCGGGCGCAATCGAGCACCGTTTCCTCCATCGACCGAGGCTTCCAACCCAGCACGCTCTGCGCCTTGGCCGAGGAGAAGGTGCGCCGCCGGCTTAGCCCTGGCGTGACGCTCCTGAGGTCGGTGTCGAATAGGGCGGCCAAGCGGATCAGGAAGTCCGGCGCTTTCGCCGTCGGGACCTTGGCCGCCTCGGCGCCAAGGCGGGCCTTCAGCAGGGCGGCGATGTCGGCCATCCAGGCGAAGTCGCCGGCGGCGATGAAGCGCTGACCCGCCGCCGCGGGATCGGTCATGGCGCGGATGTGCAGGTCCGCCACGTCGCGGACATCGACGATGTTGAACCCCAGCCGCGGCAGGCCGGGGACCTTGCCCGATAGCAGCCGCTGAACCACCTGGACGGAGTCGGAGAAGTCCGCGCCGAGCACCGGTCCCAGCACCAGCGCCGGGTTGACCGTGGCCAATGTCGTCGCGCCGCCCTCGGTGGCGATCAGCTCCCAGGCGGCCCTTTCGGCAATGGTCTTGGAGGCCGCGTAGGGGTCGGCGCGCGGATCGGGAACGGTCCACACCGTCTCGTCGCTTACGCCATCGGGAGATTTGGGATCGGGGCTCGTCGCCGCGACGGAGGACGTCATCACCACCCGTTTGGCCCCTGCCTTGATCGCGGCCCGGATCGCCCGCTTCGCGCCGTCGCGGGCGGGGATGATCAGGTCATTGGGATCCTTCGGCGGCGGCACGCCCAGGGGCGAGGCGATGTGCAGGACGTATTCCGCGCCCTCGGCCGCTGCGTCCCAGCCGTCGTCGCTGGTCAGGGTGAGGGCATGGACGCTGAGGCGGTTTCCCGGATCGACCATCCTGCCGACCATCGACCGCACCTCCCCCTCCCGGCGCAGGTCGCGCACGGTGGTCCGCACGGCATAGCCCTGTTGCAGCAGGCCGATGACGCACCACGAGCCGATATAGCCCGAGCCCCCGGTGACCAGCACCGTCCCGCGATTGTCCGTCATCTCGCCACCCCATGGCCGCCAAGTGAAATCTTGACATCGCTAAGATGGGGCGCCTTCCAAGTCCTGCCAAGGGGCCGCGAGATTGACTTTCAACGGTTTCGCCCGTAGCGAATGCTCACCGTCGGCGCTGGGCTGACGGTTTTGCGAGCGATCCACGGATGGTGAAAGTCACTTTCACAACTGTGCTTCCGGCCGGAACGGCGCCCTCGCGCGCCGAATCTGGCCCGTGCGCTCGCGAGGCAGCCATCGGCTAGGGGTTCTTTATTCACCCCTGACGATTTTCCCCCTCCCGAGCCTCGCGGCGCTTCGGAGGGGTTTTTTGTCTTCGGACACCCGCTATCCGAACGCCCGCGAGGCCCGGCTCCGACCTCAAGGTTCAAGTCGTGACCGACGTTACAGACACTGCCGGGGAGCCCCTCGCTCCCGTCGCCGCCGAGGGCCTGACGCCCTGGATCGCGGAGGCGCGCGCCCTGCTGGTGCTGTCGGCACCGCTGGTGCTGACGCAACTGGCCCAGATGGCCATCGGCACCACCGACCTGATCCTGCTGGGGCGCTACAGCCAGTCGGCCCTTGCCGCCG
>CAIQDO010000055.1 GCA_903870555.1 uncultured Caulobacteraceae bacterium | reverse complement strand
GCGCCACGCCGATTTCATGGCCGAATTCTTCCGTGGCAAGGGGCTGCGCTGCGCCGCGGTTCATGCCGGCGCGACTTCGGCCCCGCGCGCCAGCTCGCTGCAGGGGCTGCGCGACGGCGATCTGGACGTGCTGTTCGCCGTCGACATGTTTAACGAGGGCGTCGACGTTCCCGAGATCGACACGGTGCTGATGCTGCGGCCGACGGAGTCGACCACCATCTGGATGCAGCAGTTCGGCCGGGGCCTGCGCCGGTCGCCGGGCAAGGCGCGGCTGACGGTGGTGGATTATATCGGCAATCACCGGTCGTTCCTGGTCAAGGCGGGGGCGCTGTTCAACTGCCCGGTCAACGACGCGGAAATCCGCCAGAAGCTGCTTGAGGCGGCGGCGCATACGCTGGTTCTGCCCCCGGGGTGCGATGTCACCTACGACCTGGAGGCGATGGACAACCTGCGCGGGTTGCTGCGGGCGCCGCGCCGGGCGGAGCGCTTCGAACGCTTCGAGACATTCTACGACGACCTCAAGGCGCGGCGTGGCGCGCGTCCGTCGGCGGCTGAGATGGTAGAAGCGGATTTCCATCCGAATACCGACAACCGCCTCGGAGACTGGTTTGCGTTCGTTCGGGGGCGGGGGGACCTAAGCGATCCTGAAATCCGCGCCCTGGAGCGCAATCGGAATTTCCTGGCGACCTTGACCACTACGTCGCTCGCCCGCAGTTACAAGCCGCTGCTGCTTCGCGCGATGCATGCAGAGGGGGAGTTGCCGGGGCGAGTCGGCATCGAGGCGCTCACGGCGCGGTTCGCCAAGGTGGCGGCGGCCAACCCGATGTTTCGGGACGACGTCTCGACGGGGCTGGAGAATCTACGGGCGTTGCGGGGCTTGCTAGTGCGCTACCCCATCGAACGGTGGGTGACAGCGCGAGGGGCGCCGTCGTTCTTCAACTATGCGGACGGGGTGTTTTCGACGCGGTTCGACGTGGCCGACGAGGACCGCCCCGCATTCGACGATCTGTTTCTGGAGATCATCGACTGGCGGCTGGCGGAGTATCTGGGACGGGCGCACTTGCCGATCGGCGGAATCGATGAGGATGAGGCGGTTTGAACTTGCAGGGGCAGACCCGGTAAGCAAATATCATACCTTCAGCGAGCGTTTCGGAGAGAGGACCCGCCATGGCGGCCACCGCGAAAAGGACCTTCAGCCTTCCGGCCGAACAGTCACGTTACATCGATACCCTCGTGGAATCCGGACAGTACGCGACCAGCAGCGAGGTCATCCGGTCGGGGCTCAGGGCGCTTCAAGAGCGCGACGCGGCTGTCGAGCGTTGGCTACGGGAAGAGGTCGTGCCGGTCGCCGCCGCGATGCAGGCGGATCCTTCGAGGGCCATCCCGATCGACTCGGTATTCGACGAAATTCGTGCGTTGCATCGTGAACGCGTGGCCGGCGTGGACCGTGGCGCATAGGGTCTCGTTTTCGCCAAAAGCGAGGGACGATCTTCGTCAACTCTATCTCTATATCGCCGAGCGGGCCGGCGAGCGACGCGCCCTGGCCTATCTCGAACGGATCCAGCAGTATTGCCTCGGCTTCTCAACCTTCCCGGAACGCGGAACCCTGCGTGACGATCTCTTGCCCGGCTTGAGGATCATCGGGTTCGAGCGGCGCGTGACCCTGGCGTTTCACGTCGACGCGTCGACGGTCACCTTCGACCGGTTTCTGTACGGCGGTCGTGATCTCGGCCTGCTGTCCGACGGTGAATGAGCAGACATGAAGGCCGTTTTCGACACAAAACCGAACTCCGGCTACGACGACGAGATCGTCGGACGGTACCATTTCCCGGCGCGAGGCAACTACATGGCGGCTGCGACGGCGGCAGTCGGCGATTGGATCGTCTACCGCGAACCGCAGCGCAACGGCGGCCGCCGCGCCTATATCGCCGTAGCGCGGGTGCTGCGGATCCAGCCGGATCGGGTGCGCCCCAACCACGCCTACGCCATCATGGGCGACTACCTGCCCTTCGACCGCCCTGTCCCCTTCGGCGGGGACGGCGACGGCGGCTATTGGGAGACGCCGTTGCGCGCGATCGCTCAGGCCAGCCGCGTCGGCGCGGCGGTGCAGGGCAAGGCCATGCGTCCCCTGGCGGACGCCGATTTCAGCGCCATCGTCACGGCCGGCCTTTCGGAGACGCTATCGCCGGCCAACGCGATCCGGCTGGGATTGGTTGGTGGGATCGGGGACGGCGTCGCGGACGTGGCCCAGGCGCTGTTCGATCATGGTGTTGCGCCCGGCGGCGACGATGTTCGCCGGGTCGAGCAGATGCTGATCAACCGCAAGATCCGTGACGCCAATTTCCGCCGCCAGGTCTGCGAGGCTTATGACGACCGGTGCGCTGTCACCGGCCTGAAGATCATCAACGGCGGCGGACGGTCGGAAGTGCAGGCGGCGCACATATGGGGCGTTGGCGATGGTGGCCCCGACGTCGTGCAAAATGGCCTCGCCCTGTCCGGCACGGTCCACTGGCTTTTCGACCGCCACCTGATCTCGCTGACCAATGACTATCGGCTGCTGGTGTCGCACAACAAGGTTCCCGCCGAGCTGCGTGTGCTGTTCGAGCGCCAGATGGACCGAATTCACCTGCCGAAGGACCCGCGGCTGTGGCCGCATCCGACCTATGTCGAGCGGCATCGCGAGGCGTTCATGGCGGCCTGAGATGTTCGACATTCGCCTAGCGGGGAGCCGTCGCGGCGCAAGGAAACACCTCCGCCATAGATCGGAGAGCACACGTCTGAACTCCAGTCACCTGAAGCTATCTCGT
>CAIQDO010000054.1 GCA_903870555.1 uncultured Caulobacteraceae bacterium | reverse complement strand
ATTCACAATGACAAAGAACGGTGCGATAAATTGCATTATGCGATATTTTGCCGCGTTTGTAAACGGCTCGCACGCCGCCGGGGCTCGACCTCACCGCTCCACGCCGACTGTCTGTTGATCGCCACCGCCAGCGCCCTGGCCGTGTCCTTCGTTACCCACGAAAACAAGACCTTCGCCTATGGGGCCAAGGGGTATGTCGCGGTCGTCACGCGGTGAGCAGGCGGGGACGCCGCATCCACGCGTCGCAGGTGATCGATCGTGATGCCGATGTCGCGCGCGCCGAAGATCTTCGCCTTGCGCTCGGCGGAGCCGGGCGGACCGGGCCAGCGGCTCAGGGCAGCCTTGATCGCCGTAGCCTCAAGGGCGCCCCCCTCGCGTCGGCTCAGCCAATCGACGGTCGCCAGCAGTTCGAGACCGTAGGGCGACTGGAAGCCTTCGATGATGTCCGTCGCGTGGTCGAGCGCCGGGCGCAGGGCCTTGGCCGCGTCTGTCGTCAGATAGGCCGCGACCTTGTCGCGCCGCTCATCCCTGAAGCGGATCGGATCGCAGGGTTTGGCGTCCGCGATGCGCGTATCGCAGGCGATATAGCTGCCATCGAGGCTGTCCAGCAGATGCCGGACCTTGTCGGAATAGGGACCGTAGCGATTTGGCGCGAAGTCATCGGCGATCGGACTGGCCAATCCGAAACGCTGGGTCGCAACCGTCAGGAACCAGGCGAGCTTCTGCGCCTCGACCAGCGAACACTCGAAGCCGAGCACGGCGTAGCGGCGGATCATCTCCGCCATCAGCGCGCGCGCCGGGGTCAACGCCTCCACCCCGTTCCGCTTGACCACGTTCTGATAGCTCGCCGTCGGCTCATAGACGATGATGTCGGCGTCGAGGCCCGCAAGCGCCGTCTCGATCAGCGGCTTCACGTCCGCCCAGGCGAGCCCGCCGTTGCCGGCCCCGAGCGGCGGGATGGCGATCGAGCGGATGCCGCGCGTGATGATCTCCCGGCGAAGCGCCACGAGACCAGTCTCAATCCATTCCAGGCGCGACGGGTTCCGCCAATGCTGCTTGGTCGGGAAATTGACGATGTAGCGCGGACCCAACATATCCTGGCGTTCGGTCACGAACATGTCGCCCACCGCGACCCGGCCAGCCTTCGAAGCGGATTCGTACGCCTTGAAGTTGTCGGCGAACGCCTCCTTGAACATCAGCGCGATGCCCTTGCCGCTGACACCCACGGTGTTGACGGTGTTGACCAGCGCCTCGGCGCCGGAGTCGAGCAGGTTGCCTGTGGCGTAGCGAATCATCAGAAATACCACCCGGGACGAACGAACACTTGCAGCGGGAGGCCCGCGGCCTGGATCCGCGCTTCGATCCCCGGTCGCACTGCCTCCGAAGCGCAACCGATACCAAGGAGGGCGCTGGGCGGCACATGCCCGTGGGCGAGAGCCTCCGCCTGATACCGCTCCCTCTTGTCACGATAGCTGTCATCACGCGCGAAGTCATGCCGCCCGAGGATATCCCACGGCAATCGCTTGAACGCGCGCTTGACGCGAAGGGGGATTCCCGAGGCGGGGGGGTCTGTGATTCTTGGGCAACTCCTGATGTCACGGAGTTCGGCCGATGGTCTCGCGCGCGCCTGTATCGCTGATCGACCATTTTGCGGCGCTGGATGATCCGCGCCAGTCCGGCAAGGTTCTCTATCCTTTGGCGGAGACCTTGCTGGTGGTCCTCTGCGGGACGTTGGCCGGCGCCGAGGATTTCGTCGAGATGCGGCGATGGGCGGGGGTCAACCGGGCGTTTCTGGGCCGTTTTCTGGTCTACGAGGGCGGCATTCCCAGCCATGACACCCTCAATGACGTCATCAACGCCATCGACGGTGATCTTTTCTCCCAGTGTTTCAGCGACTGGGTGGAAGGTCTGCGCGACGTTCTGCCCGACCCGGCCGGACCCGAGGTAGTGGCCATCGACGGAAAGACATCCCGCAGGACCCACGATCGGTCCAAGGACCGCGGCCCGCTCCACATGGTCTCGGCCTGCGCGAGCCGACAGCGTCTCGTCCTCGGCCAACAGGCCTGCGAGGCCAAGTCCAACGAGATCACGGCTATCCCGTTGTTGCTGGAACGCCTGGCCCTGACCGGGGCGCTCGTCACCATCGACGCCATGGGGTGTCAGACCAAGATCGCCGAGAAGATCATCGAACGTGGCGGAGACTATCTGCTCGCGGTCAAGGACAACCAGCCCAGCCTGCACGACGAGGTCCCGCGATATTTCGAAGACCCCGCCAAGGCGCGGATCGACAGACTCGAGACCACCGACGGCGACCACGGCCGCATCGAGGTTCGCAGACATGCCGTCAGCCACGACGTGGACTGGCTCATCACCGATCGGCGGTTCCCCGGCGAGCCCCGATTTCCCGGTCTCAAGGCCGTGGCCATGGTCGAAGCTCAGGTCGAACGAGCCGGCCATGTCAGCAAAGAGCACCGATAATTCCTCTGCTCCATGAAGATCGACGCCGCCCTGTTCGCCAAAGCCGTGCGAAGCCATTGGCACATCGAGAATCGACTTCACTGGGTGCTCGATGTCGTGTTCCACGAGGATCTCAGCCGCCTCAAGTCAAGAACAGGACCGCAGAACATGGCCACCGTCCGACACATGGCCATGAACCTCATCCGAGGCGCCAAGGATAAGCACAGCCTCAAAGTCCGACGAAAATCCGCCGCTTGGGACACCAACTACCTTGAAGCCATCATCCGCCAAGCTGCGTGAGGGCCTTCCAACGGTGAGATCGCATTAGAAATGCAATAGCGATAAATATTACAATTGAAATATATTGAATAATGAATTTCAATATTGGTTAGTTGGACTGCGTGGTATCCTATCTCTATCGCGTGCGCGTGCTGATGTTCGGCTCCCGCGCGCGGGGCGAGGCCGCCGCCGACAGCGACACCGACCTTCTGGTCATTCTGGACGATGACGCCCCCGCCCATCACGCGACGTTGCACGCGGGATGGGAGTCCCTGTGCGGCTATGACGAACCGGCGGATGTCGTTACCGTGCGCCGATCCGCCGGTGAATGCCGCTCGAAGGTCGTCGGCGTGTTTGCCTATGAGGTCAGCCAGGACGGTGTTTCGGTCTATGAGCCAGACTGAACGCTGCGGACGACCTCTGGCGGCGGGACTGGCCAACGGTCACGCTGAGTTCGCACACGCGGGCGCAGGGGTGCAAGATGATGCGACGGGTTGCCCGCAGCCGATTCCGGTCATATCTAGCTGACCAGTCCTTAGGAGCTGACCGTGCCGGCCGTTCAAAGTTTCACCGCCACCGAATTCAAGGCCAAGTGCCTCGACATCTTCGACCAGTTGGCCGGAAGGAAGCTGACGCGGGTCACGGTCACCAAGCGTGGCAAGGTGGTCGCCGTGCTCACGCCGCCCGACGATCCTGCCGCCGCGGGGCTCAATCTCCACGGTTTTTTGCGAGGGTCGGTGATCACCCCGCCTGGGCTCGACCTCACCGCCCCAAGCCTTGACGAGAGCCTGCTCGCCGATGAAGGACGGCTCCACGAATGAGCGCCGACGTTCGCCCGCCGTCGGTGCTGCTCGACACCTGCGCGGTGATCTGGCTGGCCGATGGCGCCCCGATTGAAGAGGGCGCCCT
>CAIQDO010000053.1 GCA_903870555.1 uncultured Caulobacteraceae bacterium | reverse complement strand
GAGGGAAGGGACTCCACTGGCCGCGGCGTCGAACGGTGGAGCCGGGATGTCCGCCGACGAACAACCGGCCAACCACTCGGCCCAGGCGGTCCACCATGAGCCTTCGCGCCGTTCGGCGACCGCTTCCCAGGAGCTTGGATCGACATAGCTCCCGCCCGCCATTCGCTTGGCGATGCTGTAATGGCGGCGCGGGTGGCCCGGTTCGCTGACGATGCCGGCGTTGTGGCCGCCGGCCGTGAGGACGAAGGTCACGTCGGCGTCGTCGAGAAGGTGGATCTTGAAAACGGACCGCCAGGGGGCGACGTGGTCGGTTTCGGTTCCCACCGCGAAGATCGGCTTGCGGATGTCGCCGACCGACACAGGCCGCCCGTCGACCAGACAATGGCCCGTGGCCAGGCGATTCTCCAGGAACATCTGGCGCAGGTATTCGGCATGCATCCGCGCCGGCATTCGGGTGGTGTCGCGGTTCCAGGCCATCAGGTCGGAATTCGGCGGCGCCTCGCCGAGCAGATAGGCGCGCACCGCCCGCGACCAGATCAGGTCGCGGTCGGCAAGCAGGGCGAAGGCGCCGGCCATCTGGCCGCCGTCGAGGTAGCCTGTCTCGGCCATCATCGCCTCAAGCGGCGGCAACTGCTGCTCGTCGATGAATAGGGACAGGCCGCCGGCCTCGGAGAAGTCGGTCTGGGCCGCGAGCAAGGTCAGGGATGCGATACGGTCGTCGGCATCCCGCGCCATGGCGGCCGCGGCGATCGCGGCGAGCGTGCCGCCCAGGCAATAGCCCGCCAGATGGGCGCGCGCCGCGCCGGTGATCGCGAGCGCCACTGTCAGGGCCGCCTGCAATCCTTCGACCCTGTAGTCATCGAAGGTGGTGTCGCGAAGTTCCGGGCCGGGGTTGCGCCACGATAGGCAGAACACCGTAAAGCCCTGGTCCACCAGCCAGCGGATCATCGAATTGTGCGGCGACAGGTCGAGGATGTAATATTTCATGATCCACGCCGGGACGATCAGGATCGGCTCGGCGCGCACGACCGGCGTGGTCGGAGCGTATTGGATCAGTTCGATCAGGTCGTTGCGAAACACCACCACGCCTGGCGTGACCGCGACATCGCGCCCGACGACGTAAGCGTCTCGTGCGAGGTCCTCGGCGCCGCCCCCGACTTTGCCCGGGCCTGGGAGGTTGTCTTCGCGCCAGAGCCTGAAACCCTGGACGAGGTTGTGTCCGCCGGAGGCCGCCGTCCGCTCGATCACCTCGGGATTGAGCCAGGGAAAATTCGACGGCGACATCGCGTCCAGCGCCTGTTTGGCGATGAACCGCACCATCGCCCGCCGGTGCGGACTGACCGACGGCGTCGCCGCGACGACCTCGTCGATCCATCCCTCCGCCAGCAGGAACGCCTGCACGAACAGGCTGAACGGTCGATCCCGCCACGAGGGGTAGGCGAACCTGTGGTCGTCCCGGGCCGGAGCGATGGCGTCGGCTCCGCCGAGCGTTGCGACGCTCCAGAACCGCGCGGCGCAGGTCAAGGCGCTCGACATGGCCGCCATCTGGGTCCCGGGCGACATCGCCCAGCCAGCCCACCACTCGGCCATGGCCAGGGCCGAAGACACCGGCGGCGATCCGCTGGGTAGCCCGGCCATGATCCGTCGCGCGCTTGCGTCGAGCCGCGCCGCCCAGTCCGTGTCGAAGGCGCGATCCTCCTCCTCCCGAGAGAGGGCCAAGTCGGACGTCATGATATAATCTCGGGGATTTGTGTTGGATCGCCAACCCTCTAGCCCCACGCGAAACGCCCGCCTTGCGCGGCGTCAACCTCGGTCGACTCGGTCGACGCAGGAACTCAGGCGTCAGGTCTCGGCGACAAACGGATTCTCGATCATGTCGAGGCGCTCGATCTCGACACGCACGACATCACCCGGTTCCAGACGACGCGGGGGTTTCATGGCCACGCCGACGCCGCCGGGGGTGCCGGTGAAGATCACGTCGCCCGGCTCCAGCGTCATCACCTGGGACAGCTCGGCGAGCTGGTCCCAGACATTGAACACCAGATGACTGGTGTTGGAGTTCTGGCGAAGTTCGCCGTTTACCCATCCCTGAATGGTCAGGTCGTGGGGGTCGCCGACCTCGTCGGCCGTGGTGATCCAGGGGCCGAACGGCGCGTGGGTGTCGAAACTCTTGCCCAGCACCCACTGGCTGGTGCGGTTCTGCCAGGTGCGCTCGGAGACATCGTTGCCGACGCAATAGCCGAACACCGCCGCCGGGGCGTCGGCCTTGGAGATGTGGCGGCCGCCCTTGCCGATGATCGCCACCATTTCCGCTTCATAATCGACGAAGGTCGAAACCTTGGGGATCTCGACCGGGTCGAACGGGCCGTTGACGGCGTTGATCTGCTTGGAGAACCAGATCTGATGGCCGGGGGTCTCAAGGCCGGTCTCGGCGATGTGGTCGGCGTAGTTGAGGCCGATGGCCATCATCTTGCCGGGCTGAGGCACCGGGGCCAGCAGCATCACCGATTCCAGGGGAACGGTCTCGATGTCGGTCGCCGCCTCGATCGTCGCACGGACCTCGTCCTCGACCTCCTCCCAGCGGGAGATGAGGTCGATCATGTCCATGACGATGTGGCTGAGAGGGACGATGCGCCCATCGTCCATCACCGCCCCGACCTCGGGCTCGTCGTCCTGGATGAAGGTGGCCAATCTCATCGGGTTATCGAACCTTCCGGAAGCAGTTGCGGATTTCGTTGACGTAGAGTTCGGGCTGTTCCCAGGCGGCGAAATGGCCGCCGCGGTCGAGTTCGCCCCAGTGGATGATGTTGCTCATCACCTTGTCGGCCCAGCGCCGCGAGGCGCGGAAGATTTCCTTGGGATAGATGCTGACCCCCACCGGCAAGTCGAGTTTGGTCGAGTTGAAGCTGCCGAAGCTTTCCCAGTACAGCCTCGCTGACGAGGCGCCGTTGGCCGGCAGCCAGTAGAGCATGATGTTGTCGAGCATCTCGTCCTGAGTGAGGGCGTCCTCGGGCGCGCCGTCGTTGTCGGTCCAGGCCCACAGCTTCTCATAGATC
The DNA here is from genome assembly GCA_903870555.1 of uncultured Caulobacteraceae bacterium. Lineage (GTDB taxonomy): Bacteria > Pseudomonadota > Alphaproteobacteria > Caulobacterales > Caulobacteraceae > Acaudatibacter > Acaudatibacter boreus. The sequence goes on along the minus strand of CAIQDO010000053.1, from coordinate 5,655 downwards.
CAGGCGGCCTGGCCGGCCGGCGAATCGGTCAGGCCGTAGCCGAGCGATTGCGGGCGGGTGGCCTGCTGCTTGGAATAGCCGCTGTCCTTGTCCTGGTAGTAGGCGAGTCCGGCCAGATAGCCCTTTTCCTGGTCGGTCAGGTCGCCCATGTCGCCCGGGCCCGGGAACACCAGCGGCATGTTGACGTGGATGGCCTGGCAGGCCGGCGGACGGATCACGCCGATGGCGGTGGTGACCGCCGAACCCCAGTCGCCGCCCTGGGCGACCCATTTGTCGTAGCCAAGGCGCTCCATCAGGGCGATCCAGGTCATGGCGATCTTGGGCACACCCCAGCCGGTGGATGTCGGCTTGGCGGAGAAGCCATAGCCGGGCAGTGACGGCGCGATGACGTGGAAGGCGTCGGCCGCGTCGCCGCCGTGGGCGGTGGGATCGGTCAGGGGACCGATCACCTTCATGAACTCCATCACCGAGCCGGGCCAGCCGTGGGTGATCAGCAGCGGCATGGCGTTCGGGTGCCTCGAGCGCACGTGCAGGAAGTGAATGTCCAGGCCGTCGATCTGCGTTTTATATTGGCCCAGGGCGTTGAGGCGGGCCTCGGCGCGCCGCCAGTCGTAGCCATCCCGCCAGTAGGCGCAGAGGCCCTGCACCTTGGCCAGGGGCGAACCCTGGGTCCAGTCGTCGACCGTTTCAGGGTCCGGCCAGCGAGTGGCGGCCAGGCGCGCCTTCAGATCGTCCAGGTCAGACTGCGGGATGGCGAGTGTGAAGGGGGTGACGGCCTGACTCACGCGACGGCTCCTGAAACGGTGAAACCCTTATAGTCCCCGGCGGCGATTTCGTCGCACAGCAGGCGGTAGGGGCCCACCCCGCCGATATAGGGCATGAACACCCGGGGCTTTCCCGGGATGTTGGCGCCCAGGTACCAGGAGTTGGCCCGGTGAAACAGCGTCCCGGCGGCGACCTGGTTGACATGGTCGACCCAGGCGTCCTGCGCGGCCTGATCCGCTTCCATCTCACCCATCCGGCGATCCCTCAGCCAGGCGACAGCGTCGGCGATCCAGTCGACATGCTGCTCGATCGACACGACCATGTTAGACAGGACCGATGGGCTGCCGGGTCCGGTGATGGTGAACAGGTTGGGAAAGCCGGCGATCATCAGGCCGAGATAGGTCTTCGGTCCTTCCGCCCAGACATCCTTCAGGGCGCCCCCGTTTCTGCCGCGAATGTCCATGCGCAACAGGGCGCCGGTCATGGCGTCAAAGCCGATTGCGAAGACAATGGCGTCGACCTCGAACGTCCCGGCGGTGGTGGCCACGCCGGTTGGGGTGATGGTCTGGATGGGGGTCGCGGCGGCGTCGACCAGGGTGACGTTGGGCCGGTTGAAGGTGGCGTAATAGCCCGTGTCGACGCACAGGCGCTTGGTCCCAAAGGGATAGGTTTTCGGCGTGAGCGTGTCGGCGACAGCCGGATCCTCGACGATGTCGGCGATCTTGCCGGCCACGAAGGCGGCGGCATGGGCGTTCGCTTCCAGATTGAGGCTCAGATCGTTGAAGGCGCCGCCGACGGCGAAGCCGCCCCGCGCCCACCGCGCCTCGAAGATCCGCCGTCGCTCGCCCGCGTCGACCTCAAGGACGGACACCGGATTGGAATCCGACGACAGGAACCCGCCGGCGGAGAGTCGCTCCTTCTGGCGGTTCTCGGCGCGATCGGCCTTCCACGCCGCTTTCGTGGCCGGATCGATCGGGCCGTTGTGCGCCGGAACGCTGTAGTTGGGGGTCCGCTGGAACACGGTCAGGTGCGCCGCCTGTTCGGCGATGATCGGGATCGATTGGATCGCCGAGGAACCGGTTCCGATCACGGCCACCCGCTTCCCGCAGAAATCGACGCCTTCGGCCGGCCAGCGGCCGGTGTGCCAGGTCTCGCCCCGGAAGGTGTTCTGTCCAGGGAAGTCCGGCTCCTTGATCACCGACAGGCAGCCGGTGGCCATGACGCAGAACCGAGCGGAAACCGGCTCGCCCTGAAGCCTCTCCAGGCGCCAAAGGCCTGCGGATTCGTCGAAACGGGCGGCTACGACCCGAGTGTTGAGGACGATATCGCGCCGAAGATCGAATCGGTCCGCGACATGGTTGGCGTAGCGCAGCAGCTCCGGCTGTGTGGCGTAGCGTTCCGACCAGTCCCACTCGTCCTCGAGACCCTCGTCGAAGGAATAGGAATATTCCTGGCTCTCGATATCGACGCGGGCGCCGGGATAGCGGTTCCAGAACCAGGTGCCGCCGACGCCGTCGCCCGCTTCCAGCACCTTGGCGCGGAGCCCCAGGCCGCGAAGCCTGTGGAGCATGTACAGGCCGGCGAATCCCGCGCCGACCACGACCACATCCAGCGAATTCTCGCCCACCACCTCAGTCACCGCCCGCTCCTCCCACGCCCCTGCGGCGAACCGCATGTTTTCCGCCTCTTGATGATCGGGGGGGCGGCGGGATGCAAGCGTACAGGCGTCGGGAGGCGGCGCTTCCGCTCAGACCGGCGCGCAGGCGGCCGCCATCGCCCGCCCGAGTCGGTCGCCCGACAGCCAGGCGAACTCCGCCCGGGGGCCCAGCCGCCAGTCGCCGCACAGTCCCAGGCGCAGAGCGGGATCCCAGGCAAATGGACCGCGGGCGGCGACTTCCACCTGGGCGAAGCGCCAGCGATGGGCCTGCAGGAACAGGGTCGCGCCGATTCCCGGGAGCATCCGGCGGACGGCCGCCTCCAAGCCCTCCGCCACGGCCTCCGCCGAAAGTTCGAGATTGAGTCGGGACCAGGCCGGGGTGGCCTGTGCGACCCACCCCTGACCGTCGCCGGTCCGGGCCAGCCACGCCAAGGGACCGCCGTCGTCGAGCCGGATGGCGCCGAATGCCGGTTCGCCGCCGCCTTCGAAAACAAACAACCCGGTCCAGCAGGGCGCTGTTCGCGCCGCGCGGGCGTCGGCGGCGAAGGCCGGCGACAGGTCGGCGACAAGGTCCGCCGCCTGTTCGGCGGGAGCCGTCACGACCACGGCGTCGAATCCGCCCTCGGATGGGCCGTCGGTGAAGGCGAGCCGCCACCCCCCCGCTGACTGGGTCATCGACGACACCTGGCGGTTGCAGGTGACGGCGTGGGCCTGCGCGAGCGCCACCGGGATGTCGGACATGCCCTGCGCGCCCGCCCAGCGATTCTCCGTCGTCCGCGCCTCGGCTCCGCCGCGGGAGTGGCGGAAAATTGGCCATGGAAAAGGCAGGGCGGCGCCGGCCCGTTCCAGACCCGTCAGGCGTTCGGCAAAAGCCGGGTCGCGGGCGGTGATGAACTGAGCGCCATGGTCGAAACGCAGGAGCCTGCCGTCCGGGAGGCTTATGCGCCGGGTCGCGAGGCGACCGCCCGGCGATCGCCCCTTGTCGAAGAGCCGAACGGTCCATCCGACCAGCGAGAGCCTGTCGGCGCAGGCCAGTCCGGCCATTCCGGCGCCGATGATCGCCACTGTGTTGCGTGCCATGGCCGATTATACGGCGGACCACCTGGGGTGGTTCCGAACCGGGTTGGAAAATGGCGCGCGTTCGCGCCGGCGCCTATTCCCTCAGCAGCGACAGGGACAACCCGGGGGCCGGGCGAGCGTTTAATATTTCTCGACGGAAACGAAAAAGTTCCGCTGGACGCCCGCCCGTGTCCACATCCATCCGGCCGAGGCCCTCGACCAGCGACGTGCGTTCCACGACCCGGCGAAAGTTTTGCTTGTGCAAGGCCACGCCCGCCACCGCCTCCACCGCCTTCTGCAGGGCTGAAAGGGTGAACGCCTCGCCCATCAGCTCGAAGATCACCGGCCGATACTTAAGCTTACCCCGCAGGCGGCCCAGGCCTGTGGCCAGGATCCGCCGGTGGTCGGAGATCATCGGCTCGCCGAGCGCCGGGGCGAAGGCGCGGGGCTCCGCCGGCGCCCCGCCCTGGGCGCGATCCCGGTCGCGCGCGGCCTCGGGGGCCAATCCCGCCTCATAAAGCAGCTCGTAACGCTCAAGCACCCGCTCCTCGTTCCACGGCGCGCCATCCAGGGCGAACAGCAGGCGAACCCGGTCTCGCCGGCTGTTGGAGCGCTCGGCCCATCGCTCCAGGGCGGGGCGGATCTGGCTGTCGATAAGGTCCGGCCTTCCGGCGCGCCAGTCTTCCCACGGAAAGAACCGCGACCAGGGCGTCCAGGTGGTGTCGGGCGCATGGGTGTCCACCGCCGTCGGCGCCAGCGCCAGGTAGCCGACTGAAATCACCCGCGCCGCCCCGGCCCCGACATCGGCGAGGGGCGCGTCCCGGCCCTTGTCGCCGAAGGTGTAGAGCTGCTCGACATAGCCCAGCTCGAACCGGGTCTGCCGGGTCACATAATCTCTCAGGGCCAGCTCGAACGTGCGCTGGCCCTCCGGATCGAACGGCCCGAACGGCAGGCCCTCAAGGATCGACGTCTGGTCCGTGCGGCTGTCGCGGGGACGCACCGTCAGGACGCAGGCTTCGCCATCGCGGAGGGCGACGATCACCGCCGACAGACCGATGACGATCGATGCGCTCATTGGCGCGCACTCACGGGAGGGCGCTCATTCGGTGTCAAAGGCGTCTGAAGCCGTGACGAAGCCGGCGGCGTCCGCAAGCACGCGGCAGCGCTGAAGATAACGGGCCTGCGCCGCCGTTGGGCTGAGGGGTTCGATGTCGAGCCTGTAGCCCGCCGGGGGCCTGCCGAACAGCTTGAGCGATTCGCTCGCATCGAAACCCGCCAGTTGGGTCGCCTCGAAGTAGGCGCAGGCGCGATCGGCCTGTTTGATCAGCGCCTTTACGGGCGACGGCGTTCGCGCCGGCAGGCCAAACCGAATGTGGATGGCGCTCTCCAGCCGGTCCTCGAAACTCTTGTAGTCGATGCCCAGGGCGGCCTTGAACGGCGAGATCATGTCGCCGATGACATATTCCGCAGCGTCGTGAAGGAGCGCCGCCAGACGCCAGCGGGCCTCGACCCCCGGCTGGATGTGGGCGACGATCTCCTCGACGATCACCGAATGCTGCGCGACCGAGAACGGATGTTCTCCGACGGTCTGCCCGTTCCAGCGGGCTACCCGGGCAAGGCCGTGGGCAATGTCTTCGATCTCGATGTCCATCGGCGAGGGATCGAGAAGGTCAAGGCGTCGACCCGACAGCATTCGCTGCCAGGCCCTTGGAGCCTTCGCTGGCTTTCGTTGGTCCGTCGACTGCGCCACGTGACTCCTTCCCCGGGAGGTTCCTGAAGGGCCACTATAGCGCAACCCGCGCCCGGGGCATCCGCTCCGGTGACCTCAGGCGAACGCGAGTTCCGCGCGCAGGATCTGCGCAGCCTGACGGATCTTCTTTTCGGAACCGGCGTACAGAATTGAGCGGGACGCAGACACCACCAAGCCACGCCCGTCCGTCCGGCTGCCGGCCCGGAGCGCCTCCGCGGCCGATCCGCCCTGCTCGCCAACGCCCGGAACAAGGAACGACAAGGACGGCGCCGCCGCCCGAACCCGCGCCAGATCGTCGATATTGGTGGCGCCGACCACCAGCATGACATTGCCCTGGCGGCTCCAGATCTGTTCAGCCCGCCGGGCGATCACTTGATAGAGCGGCTCGCCGTCTATTTCGGCCTGCTGGATCAAGGCCGCGCTG
>CAIQDO010000052.1 GCA_903870555.1 uncultured Caulobacteraceae bacterium | reverse complement strand
GATCTTGGAATGACATGGCGGCATCATCGGAATCCGCATACAGATCGTTCAGCGCGACCGGCAATCCAACCCTGAAGACGACAATCGCCGTGATGAAGGCCCTCGGCATCGAGCTGACGACGAAGTCACACGCGTAGTTTCCGGGGTTCCCGCGCCCCCGCCCCATCCTCGACGCCAGGCGGCCCGCGGAGGCCGGCTCGACGTCGGCTTCCGGGCAACACGTCGCTTCTCTTCGAGACCCTGAGCGGACGTCGGGGTCGGTGGCCATCCCCCGCCCACGGCTGAAACACGCGGCTTGTCGCCGTGGCGGGCGTGCTCCAGTGTGCCGGCAACAGTTGGAGACGATCATGCTGAGAGCGGCGCGGCTGGTCGGAATCTGGTGCGCTGCGCTGTTCCTTGCGGGGGCGGTGTGGGCGCAGGAGCAGCCGCAGTCTTCCATAGCGATCCGCTTTTGTCCCACGGGCCAGCTTCGACCCTATCCGCTGGACGCCAGGGGGCGGATGCAGGCGCTGCTTCTTCAGGCTTTCACGGTCGTCAATCAGGGCGAGGCGCCTATCAAGCTCGACGAGATCGACATCTCCCTGATGACCAAGGGGCAGGTGGTCGACAATCGGGTGCAGGACGCCGAGGCATTGGATCGTTGGGCCGGCAACGGCCCGCCAATCCAGAGCGTGATCGCGAAATACCCGCCAGAGTACTGTGGCAACGCTATCGTCCCTACCGGCATCGTCCTGGGCGGACCCGTCCTGCAGCGAAACCAGGGGATGATCGTAGCGCAGGAGGTTTTCGCCTACGACCGGCCTCGCGACGAGTTGAGGGTCTCAGTGCACGGTTTTTCCGGCGCCCGACCGGTCACTGCGAGCACATCGATTCCCATTTTGGCAGGCTTCGCCAAGAACCATTTCGTCTTCCCCTTGATCGGCGTCTGGTACGTCGGCGAGGCTCCCGGCTTTCACAGTGCGCACCGCATCCACCCCGGCGAGGAGTTCGCGCTGGATATTGGCCAGCTCGGCGAAGGCGCTCGGACCTATCGGGGCGGCGGCCTGAGTTTCCGCGACTACTACGCTTATGGAGCATCCGTGCTGGCCGCTGCCGACGGACGCGTCGTGCGCACCCACGACGGCCAGGGCGAGAACCCCGGGGCATTGGAGCGACCGGGCGAGACCTCGGACACCTATCTAGTCCGGCATGCCGCAGAGCTGGACAAGGGGATGGCGACAACCGACCCGAACTGGGCAGCAGGGAACTACGTGATGATCGACCACGGTGGCGGCGAGTATTCGCTCTACGCCCACCTCCAGCCCGGTAGCGTAAGGGTGAAAGTTGGCGATCAGGTTCGCGTTGGCGCCGTGCTTGGCAAGCTGGGTTCGTCTGGCAACTCCAGTGAACCCCACCTCCATTTCCAGGTCTGCGACCGCCCCGATCCCTTCTTATGCGCTGGCATTCCGGTGGCGTTTGATAACCTGACCATTCTTTGGGCCGACGGGCCTCGCGCCCTGCAAAGCGGCGACATTGTCACCACCCGCTAATCGCAGCGCCGCACGATAGGATCAACTCACCCGCCCCCTGCCGAAGTTGGGAAGGTCCGCATCCGGCGCGGGACAGGCGATCCTGGACAAGTGCGCCTCGCAACGGCTCATCCCAAGGTAGGACGACGGAGAGTCACCGCCTCCGCACACCCAAATCCTTCAGCACTTCCCGCGCCGCGTTGTGGCCCGGCGCGCCGGTGACGCCGCCGCCGGGGTGGCCGCCGGCGCCGCACATATAGAGCCCCTTTACCGGCGCGCGGTAGTCGCCGTGACCGAGCACCGGCCGGGCGGAAAACAGCTGGTCGAGCTCCAGCTTGCCGTGGAAGATGTCGCCGCCGATCAGGCCGAAGGTGCGCTCCAGATCCAGCGGGCTGTTGATCTGGCGGCCGAGGATCGAGGCCTTGAAGCCCGGCGCCTGGGCCTCGACCGTGTCGATCATCACGTCGGCGACCTCCTCGCGATGGTCGTCCCACGACCGGCCGCCCGACAGGGTCGGCTGGACGTGCTGGCAG
>CAIQDO010000051.1 GCA_903870555.1 uncultured Caulobacteraceae bacterium | reverse complement strand
TGCGCGCGCCTCGGAGGATGGACCGGCTACTACGGAAAGCCGGGGCCCCTAACCATGCTTAACGGCTGGCTAGACTTCCAGGCCGCGAAGCGAGGCGCCCAACTCGTAACCACAATCCACGATGTGTGAATCCGGTAGCCCCCGCAAGCAGGGGAGGATAACAATTTCAATATCTTAATCCTCCACTGCGAAGCGGGGGTGGGGGACCGCGCCCGTTGGGCGTGGTGGAGGGGGCGTAACCAATCCCTCAGTACCACCCCGCCTCGCGCAGGGCCCGGGCGTAGGTGCGGCTGACGGGGGCGACGGCGCCGGATTTCAGGGTGAGGCTGGCGCGGCCGGCGCCGCGTTCGGCTTCGACCACCGCGGCGCGGGCGACCCACCAGGACCGGTGGACCTGGGCGCCTTCCATGCCCTCCAGTTCCGAGAGGGCGTCGGCCAGACGCATCAGGATCAGATCCTGGCCCCGGCTGGTGTGCAGGCGAAGGTAGTGATCCTCGGCCTCGACGGCATAGAGGTCGCCGCCGCGCAGCTTCGCCGGCAGGCGCTCCAGGAAGGCCGGCGCCGGGGCGCCGGGGGCGGCGGCGTGGGTCTGGGCCGGCGTTCGCTGGAGCAGAACGGTCAAGGCGACCATCGCCAGGGTGATGATCAGCACCGGCGGCGCATAGCCCGGCAGGGTCGCCGGATCCAGGCGTCCGCGGAAGGTAAGGCCGGAGGCCACCCACACCAGCGCGGTCATCGGCAAGGTCAGGACCACCGACACCAGGACGGCCCAGGCCCAGGGGTGGCGGATGAAAAGCTCCATGTTCACGGCGAAGCGGGAGATGACATTGGCCAGCAGGGTTCCGGCGGACATCAGACCGATCCAATAGGCGACGGCGCGCACGAAGGGGACGTGGTCGGTGCCGAACGGCGCGAGCAGGGTCATGAACAGGCCCGAGGCGACAACCAGAACCCCCTGGCGCGCCAGGCTGAAACGGATGTCCGTTCGCGAAGCGCCAAATGCAAGGCGTGTCCACTCGCGAAGCCGGCTGGCCGGATCGCGTGTTCGCGGCTGCGGCGGTTCAGGCGGCGGCGTAGTCAGCGGTCGTCCCCCTTCGCGTCCACCAGAGAGAAAGATCCCTCCGATGCCCAAGCCCTCGCTTCAACCGCGCCGCGCCCTCAAGTCAACCATCGCCCTGACTTTGTTGCTGTCGATCGCGCTCGGCGCCGTCACGGCCGCCTCCGCCGCCACCCTGACCGTCACCTTCACCGGCCTCAAGACCCTGACCGGCTCGGTGATGATGTCGCTGTCCGCCAGCCCCGAGGCCTGGGACGGCAAGGCCCCGCCGACCGACCGGAGGAAAATCCCGGCCGACGCGGCCGCGGTGACGGCGACCTTCGCCGACCTCAAACCCGGAACCTACGCCGTGCGCGCCTTTCACGACATCGACGGCGACGGCAAGTTGAACACCAACCCCTTCGGCATGCCGACCGAGCCCTACGCCTTTTCGAACAACGCCCATGGATCGATGGGTCCGGCGAGCTGGGGGGACGCGGTGTTCACGGTCACCGACGGCGACAACCGCCAAACCATCGACATCGATTAGGCCCAAGCCAGCCCACGCCCCGACACAGGAACGAGCCTCCATGACCAACGCCCTCAGCCGTCGCGACCTGATGATCCGCCTGTCCGCCGTGGCGGCGTGCGCCCTGGTTCCCCCCGAAATCGCCCAGGCGGCGGGACAGCTGGCGGTGGGGGCGGCGCTGGGGGTGGACTGGGGCCTGGCCTTTGCCGACCGTGACGGCGATCTGGCCCCGGCGCCGATGCGGCTGCTTTCGGGCGCCTGTCCCGAGGGGCTCAGCGGGGCGCTGTACCGCAACGGTCCGGGCAAGTTCCGCCGGCCGGGCGGCTCGGCGACCCACTGGTTCGACGGCGACGGCCTGGTCCGGGCGTTCCGCGTCGCCGGCGGCAAGGCCAGCCTGTCGGCCCGCTTCGTCGACACCGCCAAGCGCCGCGCCGACACGGCCGCGGGCGCCGTGGTGACGCCGGGCTTCGGCACGGCGGCGCGGCCGGGGGCGAAGGTGACGAACAACGACGACACCAACGCCGCCAACATCTCGATGCTGGCGCTGCGGGGGGAAAAAGGGGCCAACGGCAAGGGCGGTGGCGCCCTGTGGGCCCTGTGGGAGGCCGGCTCGCCGATCGGCGTCGACCCGGCCGACCTGTCGACGGTGGGCGTCAAGACCCTTAGGCCCGATCTGGCCCACATGCCGTTCCTGGCCCATCCGCGCGTCGAGCCGGACGGCGAGATCTGGAGCCTGGGGGTGCTGGGCGACAAGGCGCTGGTCTGGCGCCTGGGCCCGGACGGGGCGCTGATCTCCGCGGAGGTGATCGAGCTGCCCTGCGCCAGCTACGTCCACGACTTCACCGCCACCGAGCGACACCTGATCCTGGTGCTGCAGCCGCTGCTGCAGGAAAAAGCCGCCCTGCCCTATATCGACGGCTTCGTGTGGAAGCCGACCCAGTCGACCCGTATCCTGGTGCTGGACAAGGCCGACCTGGGCGACCGCAGGATCTACGAACTGCCGGCGATGTTCGCCTTCCACTTCGGCGACGCCTGGGCCGACCCGGACGGGACGATCCATTTCGACGCCTGCGTCTCGGACGATCCGACCTTCGCAACGCGCAACGCCCGGCAGGTGCTGAACGGCGACTGGACGCCGCTGCCGCCGCCGCGGCTGGCCCTGATCACCCTCACCCCGGACCGCCGGGCGCGGATCGAGCGCACCGACACGGTCGCCGAATTTCCGAGGACCGATCCGCGCCACGCCGGCTGGCCGCGGGCGTTCACGGTCCACGCCACCAAGGATGGCGGGAGCCCGCTGTTCCACGGTCTGGCGACTCACAACTGGAAGACCGGCGCCTCGGACGCCTTCGACTTCGGCGGCGCCCATCTGGTCGAGGAGGCGGTGTTCGTGCCCCGCCCGGGCGGCGGCGGCGAGCTCGACGGCTGGCTGCTGGCCCCGAGCGTCAACCTGGCCGCCAAGGCCACCGAACTGCACGTCTTCGACGCCACCCGTGTGGCGGCGGGACCCCTGGCCTCGTGGCGGGCGGAAGTGGCCCTGCCGGTCAGCCTGCATGGGACCTGGGTGCAGGGGTAGGCCGTCCCGCCGATGGCGCCACCCAGGAACATGGACTAACCTGGCCGGCGTTCGGCCAATGGGGAGGGCGGCGATGCTGGGTCCGTTGTTTCCGTCGGCGATCGACAACCGGTTTCGCGGCCAGTGGGCCGGCTACTGGCTGCTGACGCCGGTGCTGTTGCTGAAGCTGGGGATCGCTTTCGGGTCGCTGTTGACGCCCGCCAACGCCAACCGGGCCGACGCCATCGACCTGTCGAGCTTCTCGGCGGCGGCGCTGCGCGACCAGACGACCTCGACGGCGTTGCTGGGCCTGCTGCATCTGGCCATCGGCCTGATGGGCGTGCTGGCGATGATCCGCTACCGGGCGATGGTCCCGCTGATCTTCCTTTGGCTGATCGCCGAGTTCCTCGGCCGGCGCGTGGTGCTGGCGGCCTATCCGATCGATCGCACGGCCGGGCCGTCGAGCGGGTCGATCCTCAACCTGGTGCTGATCACGCTGATGATCCTCGGCCTGGCCCTATCGCTTTGGCCGCGCCGCGAGGCCGTTAACACCGCGGGCTGATGCGGCTAAGACAGGCCGAGGACAGCCCGAGGAGACCGCCCATGACCGACATACCGGGGTCGATCGACCCGACCCGCCCGCAGTTCGACGCCTTCAAGGCCCTGCCGCGCGACACGCCGATCCAGATGCTCAACCTGATCCGGCTGAGACCCCTGGCCGACTATCCGGCCGACCATCCCGACCACGGCAAGGGCCTGACCGGGCTGGAGGCTTACCGCGCCTATGGCCGGACCAGCGCCGAGGTGTTCGCGCGGGTCGGCGGCAAACAGATCTGGGCCGGGCGACCGGAGGGGGTGCTGACCGGGCCGATCGACGAGCGCTGGGACCTGGCCTTCATCGCCGAATATCCGGGCGGCGGGGCGTTACTGGCCATGGTCACCGATCCGGCCTATCGCGAGCACGTCAAGCACCGCACCGCCGCGGTGGAGGACAGCCGGCTGATCCGCCTGGCGCCGGTAACGCCGGGCGAAGGATTCGGCGAATAGAGTCGTTAATTCGTTGTCCTGGAGGCCGTTGGGCAACCTCCGGAGCGCCCCGGACGTTGCGGCCTGACGCGGACGTCGATAAACAGCCGCGACGTCATGACTGACCCGGCGATGTTGCATCGGCCGGCGTTCTGGGCTTTGAGGAGCCCCGCATCACCAAACTGAAGGACTCATGAAGGACCCGTTGAAAACCGGCTTCGCCGAACGCCTGACCGCGCAGCAGGAGGCCAAGAAAGCCCTGCTGGCGAAACTGAAGCCAAAACCTACCGTGACGGCCGAGGTGTTCGAGAGCCGCGAAGAGATCCGCGAACGCGAACTGGCCGCCGTGCGGCAGGCCCGCGCCGACGCGAAGGAAGCCGCCCGTCTCGAAGCCGAGGCCCGCGAACTGGCCGCCCTCGAAGCCAAGCGTGGCGAGCGCAAGGAACGCAAATCGCTGTCCAAGGCCGAGCAGAAGGCCAAGCGCGACGCCAAATACGCCGCCCGCAAGGCCCGCAAATAGCGGACCCGCCGGAAGGGGCGCATCGAGAGAAAAGCGAGCTGAGACTTTAGATTTACCCCGCTTCCAAAAACCGGCGGCGGGCCTAAGGTTCGGAAGCTCCCCGCCGCACGCTTTCGAGACCCCAACGATGGCCGACACCGCCTCCCAGACGCCCCGCTCCGTCGCCCGAATGGGCCGGGGCAAGGTCTATGACTCCATCCTCGACACCGTCGGCGACACGCCGCTGATCCGGCTGCCGCGGCTGACCGCGGCGCTGAAGCCGCGCGGCGAGGTGCTGGCCAAGCTGGAGTTCTTCAACCCCATGGCCTCGGTCAAGGATCGCATCGGCCTGGCGATGATCGAGACGCTGGAAGCCCAGGGCAAACTGCCGGCCGGGTCGACCATCGTCGAGCCGACCAGCGGCAACACGGGCATCGCCCTGGCCTTCGTGGCCGCCGCCAAGGGCCTGAAGCTGATCCTGGTGATGCCCGAGAGCATGTCGATCGAACGCCGCAAGATGCTGGCCCTGCTGGGCGCCAGGCTGGAGCTGACGCCGGCCGAGCGCGGCATGAGCGGGGCCGTGGCCCGGGCGCGGGAGCTGCTGGACGAGATTCCCGGCTCGGTGATGCCCCAGCAGTTCGAGAACGAGGCCAATCCGGAGATCCACCGCATCTCTACCGCCGAGGAGATCTGGAACGACACCGCCGGCCGCGTCGATGTGGTGGTCAGCGGCGTGGGCACCGGCGGCACCATCACCGGCGTCGGCCAGGCGCTCAAGGCCCGCAAGCCGTCGGTGCGGATGGTGGCGGTCGAGCCGTCCGCCTCGCCGGTGCTGTCGGGCGGCAAGCCAGGGCCGCACAAGATCCAGGGCATCGGCGCCGGTTTCGTGCCGGCCATCCTTGACCGCGGCGTGATCGACGAGATCGTCCAGGTTTCGAACGAGGACAGCCTGGCCATGGCCCGCCGCGCCGCCCGCGAGGAAGGCGTGCCGGTCGGCATTTCCTCCGGCGCCGCCCTGACCGCCGCCTTCGACATCGCCTCACGCGCCGGCATGGAGGGCAAGACGGTGGTGGCGATCATCCCCAGCTTCGCCGAACGCTACCTGTCGACGGCGCTGTTCGACGGGCTCTGAGGCGAAGAGGTTTTCACCGCTCGCGGTCGGCGCTCATCGCCGATGACCGATGTCTATGGGCCTGAGAAGCGGTCGGCGGTGATGCGGCGGGTGAAGGGGGCTGGGACGACGCCGGAACTGGTGGTGCGCCAGCTGGTGTGGCGCCTGGGCGGGCGCTACCGGCTCAACCGCAAGGACCTGCCCGGCAAGCCCGACATTGTTTTGGCCGGGCGACGCCTCGCCATATTCGTCCACGGCTGCTTCTGGCACGGCCATGACTGCGCCCGCGGCGCGCGGGTCCCCAAGGCCAATCGCGACTACTGGCTGGCCAAGGTCGGCCGCAACCGGGTCCGCGACGTCGCCGCCCGCGCCGCGTTGGAAGCCGCCGGTTGGCGGGTCGAGACGGTGTGGGAATGCGACCTGAAGGACGCCGCCGCGCTGGAGGCGAGGGCCAAGGGCTGGCTGGCCCATCACCCGCATCGGAATGGCGGTCGCGGATAAGTAATCGCCGGTAATTAATCGATGTTAAGATTGAATATGTCGTCGCCTGAGGGCAAGCCCACGGCACATCCGGCGTGACCGGCTTCGGGTTGTGACGCAATCGCAGTTGACGCCCTTGATTTTTCAGTCAAGTCTTTCGTCCGGGGGTGCAAGACGGTTTGAACCGCGACGCCCCCGAGGAAACGCAACCGCTGATCGCTGTGTCGGCAACAAAGGGGTAACAATGCTCGCCAGAAACCTGCTGATGGCTTCGTGCGCCGTAAGCCTTTTGACGCTCGCGGCCAACGCCGCCCATTCGGAAGCCGCCGACGCGGGCAAGGGCGCCAAGGCCGAGACTTCGGTCGGCGAAGTGGTGGTCACCGCCGAAAAACGGGACTCGACCATTCAGAAGGCGGCGGTGGCGATCTCGGCCTACACCTCCGACAAGCGCGACCAGATCGGCATCGACTCGGTCCAGGACATGACCAACTTCACCCCGGGATTCGTCTACAACACCGGCAACGACCGGGTGACCCTGCGCGGCATCGGCCGCTACACCAACCAGCTTTCCGCCGACTCCAGCGTGGGCGTCTATGAAGACGGCGCCTTCGAGACCTTCACCGTCAAGGCCGGCAACGACTCGATCTTCGTCGACCGCATCGAGGTTCTGCGCGGCCCGCAGGGCACGCTCTATGGCCGCGCCTCGATCGGCGGGGCGGTGAACATCATCTCCCGCAAGCCGACGACGACGCCCTATGGCGAACTGCGCGCCTCGATCGACAACTACGGCGCCCACATCGAGGAGGGGGCCTTCTCCGGGCCGATCAACGACAAGGTCCAGTTCCGCGTTTCCGCGTCGAAGACCGATCAGTCCAAGGGCTACTACAAGAACCTGGCCGGCGGCCCGAGCCAGGGCCAGGTGCGCGACGAGTGGTACTGGGAAACCCAGCTCCAGGCCCAGTTCAGTCCGAAGTTCGATGCCTGGTTCAAGGCCTTCGGCGGCGAGTGGAACGATCTGGGCGGCCAGGCCGGCGGCAAGATCACCAACCAGCGGCTTGTCGGCGCCGACGGCGTGACGCCCCTGGCCAATCCGTCCTACAGCTATCTGGTCGGCAACGGCGCCGGCGGTCTGTTCACGGACGCCCTGGTGCCGGCGCTCGGCGCCTACGCGGGGACCGGCGTTACCAATGTCGTGACAAAAAACCCGAGCGGGCTCAATCCCGGCAATTCCGACATTCGCACAATCTATTCGAACATCCCGCAGCAGGTGAAGCTGCACGCCTATTACGGCGGCGTGCTCAAATTGAACTACCATGCTGACGGTTTCGACGTGAAATATATCGGCCAGGCTCAGCACTACGCCTACACAACCCGCGAAGAATGGGGCGAAGGCAACCAGCTGGCGACCGGCGTGGTGTCCTACGACAAGGGCGGAAACACGATCTACCCTAACTCCCTGCTTTACTATGGAGAGGAACACTTCTTCACAACTCACGAGATCAACATCATCTCGACGACCGCCTCTAAATTCCAGTGGGTGGTCGGGGCTTACAACTTCAACGAATCCTACTTCCAGCCAGAACAGATCGCCATGCCTGGGCAGGCCAGCCTGGCCACCGTTTCGAACCTGCTCCTTGGGGGCGGCGTGGGAGCGCCCAACCCCGATCGCCTCGTCTATTATGCGGCGGCGCGCATGGGCGCGGAAACCTTCGCCGGCTTCGCCCAGAGCGACTGGCAGGCCACCAAGACACTGAAGGTGACCACCGGCATCCGCTATTCCTTCGACGCCAAATACGGCCTCGACCAGGAACGGATCATCCTGTTCGGGCCGTTGTTCGGCCTCGGCAACCAAGGCTACCAGAACCCGCTCTCGGCCGCCGCGGCGCCCGACCAGGGCGCGGCCGCGACGACCACCGACCCGGCCACAGGCATCGCCACCCGCAAGCTCGGCGCCAGCTGGGGCGGCATCACGGCCACGGGTGGTGTGCAATGGGAACCGGACGCCTACACCAACGCCTACGCCAAATACAGCCGCGGGACGAAGTCGGGCGGTTTCAATTCCGGCGCCGGGCTATCCCTGCACGTCGAGCAACAGCCCGAGACCTCCAACGACTTCCAGTTTGGCCTGAAGCACAAGTTCTTCAACACCCTGCAGGTCAACCTCGACCTGTTCTATGATCAGTACTACAATGCCCAGATCCCGATTGGTGTCGCCAACGGTCCGCGGGTGGCCACGGCCATCTACAACATTCCCGAGGCGCGATCGGACGGGGTGGAGATCGAGGCGACCTGGCAACCCACCAAGGCGCTGCAGTTCATCGCCAGCTACGGCTATGACGACACCAGCATCCTCAACTCGGGCTGCGTCATTGACTCGGTGGGCGACCCGAAGGCCCAGCAGGTCGGCGCGACGCCGGGCGCCTGCGCCGCCACGGCGGCGGGCCAGCCCCAGGACCTGCACGGCGCACAATTGCCGAACGCGCCCAAGAATAAATTGGCCCTCAACGGCAACTACACCCTGTTCTTCGAGCCGGGGTCGCTGTCGCTGTCGGCCACCTACGCCTGGCGGGACGTCCAATACGGCTCCATCTTCAACCGGCCCTACAACCGGGCCCCCGCGTGGGATCAGGTCGATTTGCGGGCTGAGTGGAAGTCGGCCAACGGCCACTATTCGATCATCGCCTACGGCAAGAACATCTTCGACAAGACAGGCTATCAGGCGGGACGGATCGGCACGCTGCAGCAGACCGGCACGCCGGCCAACAACGTCTACATCATCCAGGACGTGCTGAATCCGCCCGCGTTGTACGGGTTGGAGGTGCAGTACCGCTTCTGATCGCGACCCAGATCTACCGTGATCAAGAACTGGGGGGCGTCCCGCTAGGGGCGCCCCTTTCCACATTCCCCGCGGCCTGGTCGACCCCGCCTGGGGGACGGTTTCGCCCCGGGTCAGGCGCCGCGCGGCGCGGGGGGCTCGACCACCACCTCGGTCTTGACCGAATTGGCGATGAAGCAGGTGTCGTGAGCCTGGTGATGGAGGCGGGCGAGATCATCCGGAGACGGACGGAACTCGCCGACCCAGGCGATGTCGGGCCGCAGGACGACGCGGGTGACGGCGCTGCGGCCTGGGGCAACGCGGGCCAGGGTTCCCTCGGCGGCGTCGCGATAGGCCTCGATGCGGAAGCCGGCGCGACGGGCGATGTCGAGGAAGGTCAGCATGTGGCAGGCGCTGAGGGCGGCGACGAACAGCGCCTCAGGATCGACGGCGTCGGGGCTGGACCACGGCAGCGGCACCACGGACGGCGAGGCCGAACCGGCGACCGTGATCCCGCCCTCGAAGACGACCGTGTGCAGGCGGCTGTAGCGCCCGCGGACGAAATCCTCGCCCTCGCCGAGGGCCCAGCTGACTGTGGCGTGGTGCAGGCTCATGGCGGGAGTTTATCACGGCGGCTCGCCCCCTCCACCGCCTACAGCGTGCGGGCGATCAGGACCTTCATGATCTCGTTGGTGCCGCCGTAAATGCGCTGGACGCGGCTGTCGCGGTACATGCGCGAGATCGGATATTCATCCATATAGCCCCAGCCGCCGAACAGCTGCAGGCACTCATCGATGATCTTGTTCTCCAGGTCGGTGACCCAGTATTTGGCCATCGAGGCCTTGGCGGCGTCGAGCTTGCCCTCCAGGTGCTGGCCGATCAGCCAGTAGACGAACACCTTGGCGACGGTGGCCTCGGTCTTGCATTCGGCGAGCTTGAACTGGGTGTTCTGGAAATCGATGATCTTCTTGCCGAAGGCGCCGCGCTGTTTGACGTAGTCGATGGTCAGCTCCAGCGCGTGCTCGATGGCGCCGACGCCCTGGACGGCGATGTTGAGGCGCTCCTGGGGCAGTTGGTTCATCAGCTGGAAGAAGCCTTGGCCGGCGTCGCCGCCGAGCAGGTTCTCGGCCGGAACGCGCACGTCATTGAAGAACAGCTCGGAGGTGTCGGCGGCCTCCTGCCCGAGCTTGGCGAGGTTGCGTCCGCGCTCGAAGCCCGGGGCGTGGTCGGTCTCGACGAAGATCAGGGACACGCCGCGGGCGCCCTGGGTGCTGTCGGTCTTGGCCACCACACAGATCAGGTTGGCGGTCTGGCCATTGGTGATGAAGGTCTTCTGGCCGTTGATGACGTAGTCGTCGCCATCCTTGCGGGCGACGGTCTTGACGCCCTGCAGGTCGGAGCCGGCGCCCGGCTCGGTCATGGCGATGGCGGTGACGAGTTCGCCGGTGCAGATCTTCGGCAGCCAGCGGCGGCGCTGTTCCTCGGTCCCGTAGTGGAGGATGTAGGGGGCGACGATGGCGTTGTGCAGCGAGGCGCCGAAGCCGTCGACGGCCTTGGCCGCCATCTGCTCCATCAGGATCACCTCATGGCGGTAGTCGCCGCCGGCGCCGCCGTAGTCCTCGGGCATCGACAAGCCGAGCAGACCCGCCGCCCCCGCCTTGGTCCACAGGTCGCGGTCGACGATGCCGTTTTCCCGCCAGCGGGCGGTGTCGGCCGGCGTGGCGTGCTCGTCGAAGAAGCGCCCCACGGCGTCGGAAAAGATGTTGAGGTCTTCCTCGGCCAGGAAGGCCGGGCGTTCGACGTCGAGTACGGGCATGGGCGCTAGAAAGCCTCCGAGGGAAAGGACATGAGCGTGGCCGAGCCGCTCTCGAGTTTGGCCAGGTGGGCGCCGGTCAGCGGCAGGATGCGTTCGATGAAGTGGCGGCCGATCAGCAGCTTGTTGGCGTAGAACGGGTCGGTGTCGCCGGCTGCCATGCGGGCCAGGGCGGCCTTGGCCATCAGCGCCCACATGAAGGCCAGGCCGGTCAGGCCAAACAGGTGCATGTAGTCGGTGGAGGCGGCGCCGGCGTTGTCCGGATTGGTCAGGCCGTTCTGCATCAGCCACATCGTGCCCTGTTGCAGCTGGGCCTTGGCCCCGGCCAGGGCGTCGGTGAACCGCTTCAGGTCCGGGTCGGCGGATTCGGCGGCGACGAAGGCGTCGATCTCGCCCAGGAAGGTCATCACCGCCCGGCCGCCCTTGGCCCCCAGTTTGCGACCAACCAGATCGAGGGCCTGAACGCCGTTGGTCCCCTCGTAGATCAGGGTGATGCGGCTGTCGCGCAGGGACTGGCTGGCGGAAAAGGTCTCGGTGAAACCGGAACCGCCATAGACCTGCATCGAGTCCGAGCAGATGGCGAAGCCGCGGTCGGTGAGGTAGCCCTTCAGCACCGGGGTCAGCAGGCCCATGTAGTCCTCGGCCCGCTGACGAACCGCCTCGTCCGGATGGCGATGCGCCAGGTCGCCGCGCAGGGCGGTCCAGAACAGGAAGGCGCGGCCGGCCTCGAGAATGGCGCGGGCGTCGAGCAGCATCCGCCGCACGTCGGGATGGACCAGGATCGAATCGGCCGGGCCGTCCGGATTCTTCGGCCCGGTCAGGGCGCGGCCCTGCAGCCGGTCGCGGGCGAAGGCGGCGGCGGCCTGGTAGGCGGCCTCGGCCTGGGCCAGGCCCTGGAGGCCGACCCCGATGCGGGCCTCGTTCATCATCACGAACATTACCGCCAATCCGCGGTTTTCTTCGCCGATCAGCCAGCCGGTCGCCTCGTCATGAGCCATGACGCAGGTGGCGCTGCCGTGGATGCCCATCTTCTTTTCGAGACCGGCGCAGATCACGCTGTTGCGCGCGCCCAGGGAGCCGTCTGCGTTCGGAATGAACTTGGGCACGATGAACAGGCTGATGCCGCGCGTGCCGCCCGGCGCGCCCTCGATGCGGGCCAGCACCAGATGGACGATGTTTTCGGCCAGATCGTGCTCGCCGCCGCTGATCCAGATCTTCTGGCCGGTGATGCGATAGGTCCCGTCTCCCGCGGGAACCGCCTTGGTGCGCAGCAGCCCCAGGTCGGTGCCGCATTGCGGCTCGGTCAGGTTCATCGTCCCGGTCCACTGGCCGGAAGCCAGACGGGGCAGGTAGAGGGCCTTCTGGTCATCGGACCCGCCGTACTCGATCGCCGAATAGGCGCCGTGAGTGAGGCCCGGATACATGCCGAAGGCCATGTTGGCCGACGACGCCATCTCGCTGACCGCCAGATTGACCACGGCCGGCAGACCCTGGCCGCCCCAGGCCGGATCGGCGCCAAGGGCCGGCCAGCCAGCCTCCACCAGAGCCCGATAGGCTTCCTTGAAGCCGTCGGGCGTAACCACGCTGTGATCAGGGTTCAGACGGCAGCCCTGCTTGTCGCCCACCGCATTGAGGGGCGCGATGACCTCGGCGTTGAACGTCGCCGCCGCCTCCAGGATCTGGCCGACGGTCTCGTAGCTCGCGTCGGCGAAGCCGGGAAGCGTGGCGTACTGCTCGATCGCCAGGATGTCGCGAAGCAGGAACAGGTGCTCGCGCACCGGCGGCTGATAGGTCACGAAGGGGTCCTAGTGGTGCTTGGCGACGGCGAGATCGCGGGCGCCCGGCCGGGCGTGGACGCCGGGGGCCACGGCGGGCTCGGCCGTCAGCAACTCGGGGTGGGTTTCAGCCAGCAATTCCTCGAGGCGGGCGCAGGCGCTCGTCAGCTCGGCGATGGCGTGGTCGATGTCCTCGCGCTGCTGTTCGAACACCACGATGCGGGCGCGGAACTTGGCCAGGGCCTTGGCGTTCTGGGCCGCCGCGCCGTCCTCCTTGCCGTAGAGCTGCAGGATTTCGCGGATCTCGGCCAGCGACAGCCCGACGCGCTTGCCGCGCAGGATCAGCTGCAGGCGGGCGCGGTCCTTGTAGGAATAGACGCGGTTGAGGCCCTGGCGGGCCGGGGCCAGCAGGCCCTTGTCTTCGTAGAAGCGCAGCGCCCGCGGCGTGCATTTGAACTCAAGACAGAGTTGGCGGATGCTGAAGGTCCGTTCCGGACGCCGAAGCTCGATTCCCATGGCGGTTCTCCCTGTTATGGTCCATGGGCTCCGACTGGCCAGTCCCACGGTTCGGGGGCGACGCTAATTTAGGTTGACGCAAACGTCAACGTTCCACAGTGCGCCTTTACGCCGCTGTTGCTTCGAGACGCCCTGAGCTAAATGAGAACGGCGGACGGCGGGGGCAGCGGGACATCCATGATCCGATTCATACTACAGGCCATGATCGCGGCGCTCGGGTTCTGGATGGCGTCGCGGGTGATCGACGGGGTCCATGTCGACAGCGTCACCAGCCTGATCGAAGCGGGTCTTGTGCTGGGTGTGCTCAACGCCCTGATCCGGCCGCTGCTGATCATTCTGACCCTGCCGATTTCGATTCTGACGTTCGGCCTGTTCCTGCTGGTGATCAACGGCCTGACGGTGTGGCTGGTGACGGTGTTCATCCATGGCGTCCATATCTATCGCCTGTTGCCGGCCATCCTGGCGGCGGTGGTGATCAGCATCGTCACCTGGCTGGCTAATTTCCTGATCGGCGAGGGGGGCCGGGGGATCGATTGATCTCGCCGGCCGTT
Organism: uncultured Caulobacteraceae bacterium; assembly: GCA_903870555.1. GTDB lineage: Bacteria > Pseudomonadota > Alphaproteobacteria > Caulobacterales > Caulobacteraceae > Acaudatibacter > Acaudatibacter boreus. The sequence goes on along the minus strand of CAIQDO010000051.1, from coordinate 3,715 downwards.
TGACAACACCCGACCGCGCCCTCACCTTCGGCGACAGGGACGCCGTTTGAGAGGATGCCATGACACGTCTAATCGAAGGCTCGACATTCAAGAGCCTGGCCATCGGGGCCGCGCTCCTGCTGGGCGCGACCACCGCCGTCGCCGCTCCCGCCCGCGAACCCAACACCCCCTGTTTCTGGATCACACAGTGGGAGGGCTGGAAGTCGCCCAGCCCCAAGGTGCTGTACCTCGGTGTCAATATGCATGACGTCTACAAGGTCGATCTGGCCGCCGAGGCGTCGATGCTGAACGACCCGGGCGTGCATCTGGTGTCGGAGGTGCGCGGATCGAACAGCATCTGCAGCGCGCTCGACCTGCGGCTGTCGGTGGCCGACACCGGCGGCATGCGCGAGCCCCTGTTCCCGATCAAGCTGACCAAGCTGACGCCCGCGGAAGTGGCCGCGATCCCCAAAAAGTTCCGCCCGAACTAGAGTCGGCCACGGCGGCCGCGCGTTCGGGCGCCGCGGCGGCACTGGCCAAATCGCCCCGGATCGGCGATGATTTGGGCTGAAGATTTTTTAGCCCGAGGACGCCGCCGTATGCCGCGCAAGCCCAACTACCAGTTCGAACGCATGGACCGCGAGCGCGTCAAGGCCGCCAAGGCGGCCGAGAAGGCCCAGGCCAAGCGCGAACTCAAGGAACGGGAAGACCGCGAGAAGGCCGAAGGCGGCGGCGGCCCGGAGTAGTCAAGCGCGGCCGGGGGGCGTCCTCCCGGCCGTGAACCTCAAGGCGGCGACACCGGCCAGGCCCGTGAGCATCAGGCCCGCGCCCAGCCACAGGACGCCCCGAACGTCGCCGCCGCGGACCACCTGCGAGGCCAGCAGCGGACCGAAGGCGCCGCCAAGGAGCTGGGCGGCGCCGCTCTGCATCGCCGCGCGGCGGCTGGGATCGGCGTCGATGGTCATGGGCACCAGGAACGGCCCGAGGAACAGGCCGAACACCCCCGCCGTGGCGTTGGCGCCGATGAAGGCCCAGGCCGGCAGGGCGCGGCCGAACAGGGCCCACACGCACAGATAGACCGTCGAGGTCATCAGGAAGACGGTGAAATAGCGCACCCGTCCGGCCAGGAGCGTGGCCAGGGCGCCGCCGACGACCTGGCCGGCCAGCGAAACCCACACCGCCGTGCGCGCCACATCGGCGCCGAGGCCGGCCTGGCGCGCCAAGGGCTGCAGATAGACGCCGATGGCGCCGCCGGCGGAGACGAACACCAGGGTCGAGGCCAGGGCCATCCAGCCTCGCGGCGGCGGCAGCTCGCTCTCGCCGACGCGCAGCGGCAGGGGTGCGAAACGGGTGGGCGCGAGCAGGGCGGGCCCCACCCCAAACACGCTGCATGCCGCCAGGGTCAGGAAGGCGCCGTTGGCCCCGAAGCGGGGCGCCACCACCAGGGCCAGCAGCAGGGCGATGCAGAGTTGGGCGGCGGTCTGGCAGGTGAAGTAGACGCCCGCCCAGCGTTCGGGGGTGACGGTGCGGGAGATCATCGACACGGTGATCCACAGCAGCACGCCCTCGGCGACGCCCGCGCCGCCGCGCAAGGCCATCAGCAGGCCGTCGCCGGCGAAGGTGGCGGCGATATTGAGTGCGGCCAGGGCCAGGGCGGCGACGGCCGCGATCAGGCGCAGCCGCTCCGGCCGGCGGATCAGCCCCATGGCGGCGGTGGACAGGCCCATGGCCAGGGCCTCGGTCATGGCGGTCAGCCCGATGCCCGAGGCGCTGAGGCGATGCTCGTCGGCCAGGGCTCCGAGCAGCACCGGCATGACTCCGGCGAACAGCAGCGCATTGACTCCGACGGCGATGGTGGCGGCCGCCTGAACGCCGGTCAGAGATGGGCCGACGGCCTCATGAACCAGATGGTCGTGAACCGCAGGATGATCGGCCGGAGCCTTCGGGGCGCCTGTCACGGGCTGGCCGCTCAGGCCCGGGGATAGAGAATGATCTGGGTGCAACGGAACACGGCCAGCAACCGGCCGGTGGCCTCGTCCACGATCGCCGCGTCCCACAGCTGGGTGGTGCGGCCGCCATGCAGAAGGGTGGCCGACACCTGCACCGCGCCCTCGGTCAGGGTGGCGATGAAGTTGCATTTGACCTCGGCGGTGGTGAAGCCCCTCGCCCCCTCGGGCCAGACCGTCGAGACGCCATAGGCGCACAGGATGTCGGCGACGGACAGCAGGGAGCCCGCCAGCAGGAAACCGGTATGGGCCACCAGGTCGGGCCGGATGTCGAAGCGGCCGACGACCTTGCCGGGCTCGACGACGGTGATCTCCAAACCCAGCCAGCCCGGCAGCTTGCCCTCATTGGCCCGGTTCAGGGCCTCGATCGAGGTGGTGTTGGTGGTGATGGGCACGGTCGGCGACGTCCTCTGGTTGGAAACACAATGCCGCTATTTGTCGACCATCGCCACCGCGGTATCGAGGATCTCCGGACGGGCGCTACAACTTCGCCAGGACGGCGTCGGCCATGGCGCGCGAGCCGAGGTCGCCGCCGATATCTCGGGTGCGGGCGCCGGACGCGAGCGCGGCTTCGACAGCGTGGGTCAGGCGGTCGGCGAGGTCGGGACGGGCCAGGGACCAGCGCAGGGCCATGGCGAAGGACAGGATGGCGGCCAGGGGATTGGCCACGCCCTGGCCGGCGATGTCCGGGGCGGAGCCGTGGATCGGCTCGTAAAGGCCAGGGGCGCCGGCGACGCCGATCGCGGCCGAGGGCAGCATGCCGAGGGACCCCGTGAGCTGGGCGGCCTCGTCCGACAGGATGTCGCCGAACAGATTGTCGGTCAGGATCACGTCGAACTGCCGGGGATTCTTGACCAGCTGCATGGCGGCGTTGTCGGCCAGCATGTGCTCGAGCGTCACGTGCGGGAACTCGCGGGCGTGCAGGGCGGTGACCACCTCGCGCCACAGCAGGCCGGTCTCCATGACGTTGGACTTTTCGCAGGAGGTGACCTTGTTGCGTCGGCCCTCGGCCAGGGTGAAAGCCACCCGCGAGACGCGCTCGATTTCCGAGGTGGTGTAGACCTGGGTGTCGACGCCGCGCTTCTGGCCGTCAGGCAGGGTCTCGATGCCGCGGGGCTTGCCGAAATAGACCCCCCCGGTGAGCTCCCGAACGATCATGATGTCGAGGCCCTCGATCACCTCGCGCTTGAGACTGGAGGCGTCGGCCAGGGCCGCGAAGCACAGGGCGGGGCGCAGGTTGGCGAACACGCCCATGCCCAGGCGCAGGCCCAGCAGGCCGGCCTCGGGACGCAGGTGGCGCGGCGCGCTGGCCCATTGCGGCCCGCCGACGGCGCCCATCAGCACCGCATCGGAGGCCAGGGCCAGGGCCAGGGTCTCGTCGCTGAGGGGGGTTCCCAGGGTGTCGTAGCTAATGCCGCCGAAGGGGCGCTCTTCCAGGGTCAGGTCCGGAAAGATCTTTTCGGCGACACGGCGGACCTCGCCGGTGACTTCGGGGCCGATGCCGTCGCCGGGCAGGAGGAGAAGGGTGGGCATGGGCGGGCTCTTCGCGCTGGTGTCAGAGAGACAAAGGGAGATCAGAGGGGGCGTTGCGAGGCGACCTCGTAGGCGATGAGGCGGCGATCCGAAACCCCAAATTGCGGCCAGGCCGCCCGCCACACGGCCATGTGCGGCGACTGGAAATGGGCGTCCAGCGCCGCCTGGTCGCGCCATTCCTCGAAGATGTGCAGCAG